>JAQGJF010000534.1 GCA_028290765.1 Tardiphaga sp. | reverse complement strand
GCTGTCGAAGAGGGCGCCTTCCGTTCGACAAAATCGATGGAGCCGCTCCCCCTGGGCACCATCGATGCCATGCTGACCGGTGACGCGGGACGTGGAGCGACGGGTGACGCTGGAGGGAGCGAACCCGACAACCGGCGCCATGTCGTTTCCGTTCCCCCCTCCGACGTCGGGTCCGAACCGCTGGCTGTGATCATCTGCGATCCGCATAAGTCACAGGATGCAGATCAGTTTCCTCGCCGCGCGGATGAGTTGAGTCGGGCCCTTGCGACAATTCTGTACGCGTGCCCGGATTCGCCGGCGGGGAGGTCCCTATGAAGCCGGCCATCGCGCTTGCCGCCGTCGCGCAATCGTTCGCCGGTCGCGGTGGCATCGGTTGGCTCCTGCGGTGGATCGATTGCTTCGTCGGCTTGGCGAGCAGACTGTCGGGTTTTGTCGTCGTGTTGCTCGTTTGGCAAATCGCCTTGTTGCTCGCGCTCCTCGACGGGATTATCGACCTCGGCACCTACGCCGGAATCCATTGTTTCGGCTGTATTGGCTTGGCGGTTTGTCTGGTTTGGTGCCTGAAAGCTTCCGCGACCGATGATCGGTACTCCGCTGCCCTGCAGATCGTCGCCTGGTCGGCCGTCGCGGGGCCGTTCGGCGCGTTCGTTGCGGCGGCTCTCTCATGGCCCGCGGCGACGGTCCGGTCGAAGACCTTGCGCGACGACGACATTGATAGCCTGACGGCTGATTGCTCCGCGGATGGCAAAACGGACCGACTGCACACTTCCTTGCTGGACCGCCGTGTCCGTATCGAGGGTGCTTCTCTCGTACACCCGTTGATGGACGTGATCGCCGACGGGGCGCAACCGGCGAAGCTCGAGGCATTGGGCGTTATCTACCGGAAATACGAAGCCCGACTGAACGCGGTGCTGAGACGCGCACTGCAGGACCCAGATACCTCTGTTCGTGTGTTGGCGGCCACCGTAACTGCCAAGCTGCATGCCACATACAGCCGAAAGATCGGCGAATGCCAGGACGCAGCCGCAGCGAACCCAGAACTCGCCCAGCATTGGCGAGACCTCGCCGAGATCCGGCTTGCCTATGCCGCAAGTGGCCTGCCCGAATCCTCGCGGGCGCGCGCGCAGATCGAATCCGCGGTTGATGATCTTTCGCATGCAGCTGAACTGGATCCGGCCGATCGAGCTTCGGCCGATCGTCTCGACCAGGCGCGCCTGCAGCTGGCAACGTGGGGGAGGTGAGCTTGGCATCGCCACCTGTCGTTCATGCATCTCAGGGTAATGGGGCTGACAAGTCCGCTCCCGCTGATGTCTGCCTGATCGTCGAAGGTGGCTATCCCTACGTGACCGGCGGAGTGGCCTCGTGGACCGATGCGCTGATGCGAGCGTCTCCGCAGATCACCTTCCATATCGTCGCCATCGCCATTTCCAAACAACCGCGGCGCAGAATTTTTGTGCTTCCCGACAACGCCGTCGGCGTCACCGACGTCATCATCGATGTCTGCCCCCGTGGACGGATTCCGACAGGCAAGGACGTGGATCGGGTCAAACGAGTCCTCCGGCTTCTGGAAGAATCGCTGACCACCGGTGACGAGACGACTTTCATGGAACTCATTGAACAAGTGCGCATCACCGGCTTCGGACAAGCGGCGCTGCTTGATTCCAAGGAGGGCTGGGACGCAATGGAGAAGGCCTATAGGCGCCTCCTGCCCAATGGGCCTCTGCTCGACTTTTTCTGGTCCTGGCGTTTCCTGGTGCGCAGCGTGCTGGCCGTGATCAACACGCCGTTGCCGCAAGCCCGCGTGTTTCATGCCGTCGCGACGGGCTTTTCCGGTCTGGTGGGCAGCTATGCAAAGCTGGTTGCGAACCTGCCATTGCTGGTGACCGAGCACGGAATCTATACCAATGAGCGTCGCATCGAACTTGCCGTGGCCGATTGGCTGTTCGATTCCGGGGCCGGCGGCTACGTGACCGCGGAACCGATTGAATTGCGCTCGATCTGGTCGAATGCATTTCAATGCTTCTCGCGCTTCAGCTATGCGGTGGCCGATGTCATAACCACTCAATACCGCGCCAATCAGATCTTTCAGCGTACCGACGGCGCGCCGGAACACAAGCTTCGTATTATCCCCAATGGCATTGACGTCGCCAGGTTCACAGCTATCCCGCGAGATACCGCGCCGCGGCCGCCGACGGTTCTGATGGTCGGGCGCATCGTGCCCATCAAGGACGTTCGCACTTTCATCATGGCGGTCGCACGGCTCAAAGATCTCGTGCCGAATGTGGTGGCAATCCTTATTGGACCGGAGGACGAGGATCCTGAATATGCCGCGAGCTGCCACCAGCTTGTCGACCAGCTCGGAATCCAATCGTCGATACAATTCCTCGGTCGCGTGCCGGACGTGATGAAATATTTGCGCTCAACCGACGTGCTGGCGCTGTCAAGTATCAGCGAATCGCAGCCGCTCGCGATGCTGGAAGCCGCAGCCACAGGCCTCGCGATCGTGTCGACCGAGGTCGGGTCCTGCCGAGAAATCATCGAGGGCTTCGAGGGGGACCCCGTCAGAGGCCGCGGCGGCTTCGTCGTCGAGCCCTGCAATCCGAAGGCGATGGCCGAAGCACTCGCTACGATCCTGCTTGATGGTCCAATGCGATCGGAAATGGCGGAGGTGATGCGGCGCCGCGTCGCGTCCTACTATCACAAGGACCGCGTCACACGTATTTACGAAGAGCTTTACGCCGAGATGATGGCGCAGCCCGCTCCTCTGATCGATCTGGAACATCATGACCGGAATAAATGTCACCATTGAGGCAATGACGCGGCGAGGCACGCTCTCCGGCGTGCTTGGCGCCTATCTGTATGCAGCGCTGCTCGTTGCCGGTCCCTGGATTTTCACCGTCCTCGGCCTGTTCTGCCTCAGCGCCGCGACCTGTGAGGGGAGCTGCATCGATCTCACTATATTCCGTTCGATCGTGATCTATAATTCCATGTACGCACTGGTCGTCACCAGTCCGTTGGCCTTTATCAGCGGCCGGTACGTCTCCGAGCAACTGGACAGTGGACGCGAGGATAGTGTTTTCTATGCGCTTGTCGTCACACTCGCCGTCTTTGCGCTCCTGAGTATCGTGGTCGCTGCGCCGTTCTATATCTTTGCAACAACGCTCGACGCCGCCGAAACAATTGCGAGTATTCATAACACGATGATGATCGGCTGCTCATGGCTGCTCATTCCGTTCCTCGGAGCGCTTCGGGCCTACAATGTCGTGCTGATTGCTTTTGGCTCGGGCGCCATCTCAATGCTTGTTCTCGGCACTGTGCTCCGAGATCCGCAGGTGACTTCGCTTCTGCTGGCGTTCAACGGCAGCTTCGCGATCACCAATTTGATCATGCTTGCCGCCGTAGTGCGCCGCTTCGGCACCAAGGTCGTCATCGATCCCGAATTGAAGGAGAGGGTGGTCAGGAACTGGGAGCTGCCGGCCGCCGGGGCTGCCTACGCGTTGGGGTTATGGGTCGACAAGCTCATCATGTGGCATTCCGCGCCCTCCGGCGGCCTGCTCGTAGCCGGTGCGCTGCAGACGATGCCCAGCTACGACACCGCGATGTTCTGGGCGCAGTTGTCTTCCATACCGGTCATCGCCGTCTGCTTCGTCCATGTAGAGACCCATTTCTCCACTCTCGTCCACCTGTACCATACGAGGATGGAACAGCGAGCGACCTTGCGTGAGTTGAACGGGATTGTCAGGAACATAGGAGCACATGTACTCTCGAGCATGTTTAGCCTGTTCGCAGCCCTCGTCGTCGTTGCCGGGATGATGATCATGCTCTCGCTCGTGTTCATGACGGAGCTTGGCCTTCGGCCGGCATACATGACGACATTGCGGGTGTCCCTGTGTTCCATGGCATTTTATACAAGCGCAATGTTTTGCTTTACTTTCCTTATTCACCTTGATTTGCGCCGACCAGCCTTGCAGATCGTCCTGACCTTTCTTGTACTCAATACCGTTCTTACGGCGGCGCTTTTGCCGTTAGGCCCGGACCTTTATGGATACGGAAATATGATCGCCGCCACGGTGAGCCTGCTGGTAGGCTTTAGCCTCGTTCTGAGAGAATTGTCCTGGCTTCACTACCATGCCTTCATCACCAACAATCCTTCGGTGTAGGACGATGAACACGACCAGGCGCAACGCAATGTCCCGGCGATCTCTGGCGACCGCTGGCTTCGCACGCGTGGGCGCGACGGCACTGCCGCCGCCCACGCATCCTTCTACCCTCCCTGCGCAATCGAGCTCATTCCCACAGATCGATCTCGATTTGCACCGGGAGCAATTGTCACCAGCAGCACAACCATTGCAAATAGCAGGACATTAATTCATGTGGAGCGGAAAAAAAGTTCTTGTGACTGGCGCGGGCGGGTTCATCGGCAGTCATCTCAGCGAAGCGCTCGCTGTCGCCGGAGCAACAACGACCGCCATGGTTCGATACAATTCCGGATCGCTGATCGGCAATCTGGCTTTCATTGATACCGACGCGCGCAAGGCGATACGGGTCGTCAGCGGAAACGTCGAGGACAGCGACTTCGTTTATCAGACCGTCAAGGGTCAGGACATCGTTCTTCATCTGGCTGCACTGATCGCCATTCCTTACTCCTACGAAGCGCCCCGTACCTACGTGCGTACCAATATCGAGGGCACGTTGAATGTGCTCGAGGCGGCTCGGCGCTATGACGTGGCACGAGTGGTGCACACGAGCACATCCGAGGTCTATGGCACGGCGCTCAGGACACCGATCGACGAGAGCCATCCGCTGCAGGGACAGTCGCCATATTCGGCCTCGAAAATCGGTGCCGACAAGCTGGCGGAAAGCTATTACCGGTCGTTCGGTACGCCAGTGATGACCCTGCGGCCATTCAACACTTTTGGCCCGCGCCAGAGTGCGCGTGCATTCATTCCAACCATCATCTCGCAGGCGCTCGAGCGCGATGAGATCCGGCTCGGCTCTCTCACTCCCGAGCGGGATATGACTTTCGTCAGTGATACGGTCGCCGGTTTCATGACGGCGGCCGCGACCCCCGGCATCGAGGGCATGACCTTCAATCTCGGCACCGGCAAGACCTATTCGGTCGGCTGGTTCGCCAAGCGCATTCTTGAGCTCATGGAAGTAGACAAGCCCCTTGTCCAGGACGACGAGCGGTTACGCCCGGCATTGAGCGAGGTCATGAAGCTTGTCTCGGACAATGCGCTGGCCCGAAACACCATGGGCTGGTCGCCAACAGTTTCGCTCGACGATGGCTTGCGGCGCACCATCGAATTCGTCCGAAAGCATCGTTCGTTTTATCAGACCGACAGATACGTCAGATGAGACGTGGGCATGTTGCGGGCGTTGGCTCCGGTAATGCGCAATGACGTGAAACTCTGAACTGCGCTTCGAGAAGTGATTGGTCGTTCACATGAAAACAGCGCATCAGTTTGGTCTCGTGGTGATCGTCTCGCTCGTTGTCGCTGCCGTTGTGCTGTCGCCAGGGCGCGGGGAACATGCCGCCATACTCGCCGGCGAAGGCCGGCATAAGGAGGCGATCGCGCTTCTCAATCGCCAATTGGCTCAAGCGCCTCGCAATCCGGACCTGCTGGCGGCGCTTGGCCGCTCCTATGCTGCGATCGGCGAAGACCATCGTGCGATAGATGCGTTCGATGCATATCTGGCGGTGCGTCCAGACGATCTGACAGCACGCAACAGGCAGGCTGAGCTGCTGCTGCAAAACGGACTGACAGACCGCTATCTCGATGCTCTGGCGCGCGTGGTGGCGGCGCAGCCTTCTCCCGATCGGGTCACTCGGCTCGTTGAGCTGTTCCGGTTGTACGGGCGCGCCGAGGACGAGATGGCCACGCTGCAAACCTATGCCGGCAAGGCGATGCTGGAGCCCTCTCAGCTCGAGCGTTTGGGAGCGCTTTTTGCCGAACGAGAGAACTGGCGCGAGGCGCGGCAATGGCTGGAGTTGGCGGACCAGAGAGCGCCGCCGGGCGCCAGCGCCGGGCGGCTCCTGCTGCTCGAGGTCCTGATCCAAAGCAACGAGACCGATCGGATTTACGAGCGTGCGCAGGCGTGGATGCTGGCGTGGAGAAGCCCCTTCCTTTCCGGAAGGCTGATCCTTCGGATGGCACAATCGGGGCTCGCTGGTTCGGCATCCAGATTGGCGCTCAAATACACGGACATGATGCCGGACGAGACGTTCGAGATCGTCGGCCTGCTCGCCGGCAAGGGGTACCAGGATCCGGCACATCAGATGCTGGTCCGATGGGCCAACCGCGCGACGAAGCCGACCGGAAGGCAATTGCGCGCATTCGTTCAGACGTCCGCCCTGGTTGGCGACGTCAGTGGGCCACTGGTCAAATTGATGCAACTTGTGAACAGCGGTTCAGATCCGGCTTCGCAAGGAGAGATGGCTGAAGCACTGGCAAGCACATTCGGCAGGCCGGCCCTGGTTGCGATCCGGCCGTTGCTGTCGAATAAGGTATTGCTCGCGCGGCCACTTTTTGCGGCCGAGCTGTCATTGTTCGAAGGCAACCGCGAGATGGCACGCTGGTATTTGAACCAGATCGACCCTGCACAGCTGTCGCCCGAACGATCGGCGGGGTGGCTCGCGCTGCTGCACCGCGTCGAAACGGATGCTGATGTGTTCAAGCGGCTTGCGGTGCTTTGGACCGACGGACGCCTGCCTGCGGAATTGGTGCCCGACTTCGCCGAAGAAGCCATGAAATTGGGTCAAGTCGGGACCCATGCCTTGATCTGGAATTCAGTGAGAAAATAGCCGGCCTGGTAACACCAGCCTGCTGCGCTATTCCTAGCGCGCTCATTGCTGCCGTCGCTGATGCAGGTCAGAGTTTTGCGCTGGCGTTGCCCATTCAAACATTTAAGTTTTATGCGGGGCCAGACCCCATCTCTTGGTGCCGAATTTTCGGTACACGGCGGGCAGTCGAGGCAATCACGCCTGACCGATGCGACCCGATAATTTCGGAGCCATGATAGGAACGGAGCCGCCGATGCGCGCCATAATCAGGAATTCCCTCTTGGTACTCATCGCCACCGCCGTGCTTGGTGGCGATGCGGCCAGTGGTCAAGTTGCCTTGCCGCAGCGTCGCGCGGTCAATGATTCCGCGCCGGCACCGATCTCGCCAGCCAAGCTGTCGCTGGAGATCGGCGATAAACTCAAGATCTCGTTTTACGAGATGATCGATGTTGCGGCCATGAAGCAGGGCGGCCGGGATGGGGCTGATCCGCAAGGTGCGTTGCGGACCTTCTATCAACGCATGGATCTTACCGGGGACTACACGGTCGAGCAGGATGGCGCGATTTCGATCCCGCTTCTCGGGCGGTTCCAGATTGAAGGACGGGCTCTCGATGACGTTCGAGCCGACCTGGCGGTCTCATTCACAGCCGTCATCGGGAGAAGCGCCAATATCGACGTAAAAATCGTTGACCGTTCACCGGTCTACGTGGTCGGGCCGGTGAAGAACCCCGGCGCCTATAAATACGTACCGGGAATGATCGTGCTGCATGCGCTCGCGCTCGCCGGTGGTCTCGATCGGGGCGAGGGAGTGCCGGGCATGGTCGAGGGCGCACGGGAGATGGAGCGGCTGCGAACGATGACCCTCCAGACCAAGCAACTGCTCGCTCGTCGCGCGCGGCTGGAGGCGGAACGGGACGGGGTCTCTACGCTGCCAATACCCATTCAACTGGCCAAATTGGCCGGCGAAAAAACCGCGCAAACCCTTCTGGCGACGGAGAACACGATCCTGCGTGCGGAGCAGGCCAGGCGTCAGCAACAAGGCAGGGAGATCGCGTTAAGGCTCGCGGCCGCGCGGAATGAAGTGGAGGCTCTCAAGCGCAAGCTCGAACAGAGCGAGGTTCAGAAGGACATGCGGATCGAGCGCCTCAACGACATGCAGAAACTCAAGGAACGCGGGTTGGTGACGAGCAATAATGTCGTCGCGCTGCGCACCGAGTTGTCCGATATCGAGGCACATCGCCAGGATTATCTCGTCGCGATCGTGCAGGCGGAAGCGCGTTTGGCGGAAGCGGAAGAGGCCAGTCCACGGCTATCCTCGGAGAACACGGCGAACCTTGCCAACGCCATTGCGGCGGTCGACAAGGAGATCGCCACCGCGCAGGAGACGATGATATCCGCCAGGGTGTTGGCGACCATTCTCTACAGACCCACTAGCGGTACGCCGCAAGCGGAGGCCTACGAGATTGTCCGTCAATCGAAGGACGGTGCCAAGACTCTGCAGGCGACGGAGACATCGCCGTTGATGCCCGGGGACGTTCTGAAGATCAATTCCAACATGGGTGCTATCAACCCCAGTTCTATTATTATGCCCACGCCGCAATCGGTACCAACGTTGCCGTACATTAATACCGCAAATAAAAGCTGAGGTCTTGGTTGACGTTACCGGCGGCGCGCCTGGCCTGAGGACATCGAGAGACCACGTCGGTAATGGCTGTCGGCAGCCCGGTCGAGGTAGAGCGCGTCGCCAGAAATCAGCATGCTTCGCGAGCGCCGGCGACGGTTCGGCGGTTGTCGCGATCGGGATCCTGTGGCGGTCTGTCGTAGAAGCTCGGCGGCAATATCGACTGCTGGTCGGGAGCTGTCGGCGCATCGGGCGAGCCCGCCGCTCGTCCACGCAAGCTGGCGTGACATTGTGCTCAACCGCGTAGGCCGTCCAATTACAAGGCGGTCGTCAGTCGTTCTGTTTTATGCCTCGTATTATCCACAGGTCGGGCGGCGAGCAGAAATCCAATCGCCCCATACTTGCTTCTTCGATATGTAAATTGATGCCAGCTCGGCAGCCGAGCGGCAATGCCGAGGCGACCAGATCCTCCATGAAAGATGCCGATAGTCCGAAAGGACTAGTGCATCCTCGGCACAGCTCTTTCGGTCTACCCCGTCTTGATCCTTAAATAGCGGGGCCATTCCTGCTAAGCCTGCTTTGCCAGCATATTCCATTTATTTCCGAGCGCTCGACGTTGAAGAGTGGCATCCCTCTGCATGTATGGCAGTGGGTGAGACTTGCTTCGGCATCAACGACGAGGGCTCTCGAAGAGGGGCTCCCCCATGACCTTCCGGCAGACCACGCTTTTTGACAGATCCCTTCCAGCGTTGGCACTTCAATCCCCGGTAAGTCGGGAGCCAGATGAGACGGAAGTGGCCCGGTTCGTGGACACGATATGCGCGAAGGGTGACTGGTTGCACCTGCGCTCGCAACAGCGCGTTCCGCTTCCTCCGGCGGGAAAAGTGATTATTCTGCGGGAAGGTCTGCTCGCTATCGATGCGATGCCTGCAAAAGGAAAACTACAGGTGCTGGAGTTCCTGGTGGCGGGGGATGTGGTATCGGCGTCGACTCTTCTCCTCACGCCCGGGGTCTCATTACGAGCGATCACCAACGCGTCGCTGGTTTCTTTGGATCCTCCTGCGATCGACCGGGCGATTCCAGGTCATGATTACTGGGCGTTCCTGAACGCGCAGTGCAAGAACCAGCTCGCTCGCGCGAACATTCATCAGTTGATGATTGGTCGTCTGGAGACGGAGGCGCGCGTCGCCTCATTTATTCTGGGTCTCGCGCTGAGGGCTCTTCGTGACGACACGCCCGAAATTTCCGTCGCACTTCCGATGTCGCGCACCGACATCGCCAACTATCTCGTCATCAACTGCGACACGTTGAGCAGAACACTGTTGAGATTTTGCGATCAAGGTCTGCTCGAGCGGGAAAACCGCCATGCCATTCGCGTCATCGATCTTGATGCGTTAAGGAGGAAATCTCCTCTTGCGTCCTTGCTGTCAGCGGTATTCGAAAGAGAGCGCTGCCAGCGACAGGTCTTCGCTGAACGTTATGCGGAAAGAAACGCGTCCATGCCTTCAGTCCATGACAATAATGGTCTCGTTCCCGTGGTTCTAACGACGGGAGCATTGTCACACTCCCGTGCGGGTCACCTCTAAGCCTCACCTTGAGGATTGTAGAATCATCGGAGAGAGAAGATGTGTGGAATCGTCGCTTTCGTCGGTCGAGGGCCTGCTGCTGCTCCGATTATGGATGCGTTGAGGCGACTGGAATATCGGGGATACGATTCAGCCGGTATCGCCACGCTTGAACGCGGTCTCCTTACGCGGCGGCGAGCAGTCGGTAAGCTCAAGAACCTTGAATGCAAGCTTACGTGTGAGCCGCTCGTCGGCCGCATCGGCATCGGCCACACGCGATGGTCGACTCACGGCCGTGCAAACGAA
>JAQGJF010000536.1 GCA_028290765.1 Tardiphaga sp. | reverse complement strand
CGAGCGGCCGGCGCGGATCGCCAGCACGGCGCGGTCGCCGTCGCTCTCCAGCACGATCTGCGAGCCGTCCGGCAGCTTGCGCACGATGTCGTAGAACATGTGCGCCGGCACGGTGGTCGAACCGCCGGTTCCGGTTTCGGCCGCCAAGGTTTCCGTCACCTCGAGGTCGAGGTCGGTGGCCTTCAGCGACAGTTTTGCGTTTTCGGCGCGGATCAGCACATTGCCGAGGATCGGGATGGTGTTGCGGCGTTCGACCACGCGGTGCACGTGGCCCAGCGATTTCAACAGTTGCGCGCGTTCGACGGTGACCTTCATTGCAAAATCCGCCCGATCCAAATCGTCATCGTGTGATGGAAGTGCCGGGCAGCCCGAAGAAGCGCCACGGCGTCTGATGCCCCGGCGGATTTTGCTCAAACCCGCAAGGGTGCGCAAGGTGGCGTGGATGGGCCGCGAGTGCAAGCGAAACGGCGGGCCGGCCCCGTATTTTTTGCCGGGTTTTTCGGTTTCCGGCGCCCTTCCCCTCTGCCGTTTCCGGCAGTGGGGCGGGCGGCGGAAAACTCACTCCTGCAACTGGCGCTTCAAGAGTTCGACCTCGTCGGACAGCGCGGCGTCCTTGGTGACCAGGGCTTCGATCTTGCGAACGGCGTGCAGCACCGTGGTGTGATCGCGGCCGCCGAACCGGCGTCCGATTTCGGGCAGGGAGCGCAGCGTCAGCGTCTTGGCCAGGTACATCGCGACCTGGCGCGGGCGCACGACGTTGGCGGTGCGCCGCGAGGAGAGCAGGTCGGACCGGCTGACATTGTATTGCCGGGCGACCACCCGTTGAATGTCCTCGATCTTGATCCGCTTCGGTTCCTGCGGGCGGACCAGGTCGCGGACCTCGCGCTCGGCCATTTCCAGCGTCACCGGCGTGGCGTTGAGCTTGCTGTGGGCCAGGAGGCGATTGACCGCGCCTTCGAGGTCGCGCCCGTTATGGGTGATGGTCCTGGCGAGATAATCCAGCACCGGCGCCGGCACGTCGAAGCTCGAGTGATGTGCCCGTGCCGCGGCGACCCGCGATTTCAGGATGCCGAGCCGCAGTTCCTCGCCGAGCGAACCCATTTCGACCACGAGGCCGCCGGCCAGGCGCGAACGCACGCGCTCGTCGAGGCTCTCGAGATCGGAGGGCGGGCGGTCCGCCGCGATCACCACCTGCCGGCCGGCGTCGATCAGTGCATTCAGCGTGTGACAGAATTCGGCCTGCGTCGTCTTGCCCTGCAGGAACTGCATGTCGTCGATCACCAGCACGTCGATGCCGCGCAGCGCTTCCTTGAACGCCAGTGCGGTCTGGCTCTTCAGCGCCGCGACGAAGCCGTACATGAATTTCTCGGCGGTGAGATAAAGCACCTTGCGTTCGGTGCCGGAATTGCCGGCCCAGGTCACCGCCTGCAACAAATGGGTTTTGCCGAGCCCAACGCCGGCATGGATATACAGCGGATTGAACATCACGCTGTCGCCGCGCCGTCCTTCTGCGACCTGGCGCGCCGCGGCGTGGGCCAGCGTGTTGGAGCGGCCGACGACGAAGCTGCCGAAGGTCAGGCGCGGATCGAGCGGCGAGCCGCCGAGCGCGTCGTGGCTCGCCGACACCGGAGCCGTCGCCGTGGCGCGCAGTTCGGGCGCCGCGCGGCCATCATGACGGCGCGCTTCCACCGGCGCCGGCGCTTCCTTCGCGGGTGCCGCGCAACGCATGGCGGAGCGCACGGTCAGGTCGACCCGGTGCACTTCCGGCATCTCGGCCTGCCAGCAGGTGAGAACGCGGTCGGCATAATGCGCCTGGATCCAGCTCTTGAGAAACCGGGTCGGTACCGACAGGTGCACGCTTTCCGGCTGCACGGCTTCCAGATCCATCCGCGCGAACCAGCTCGAATAGACGTCTTCTCCAACGGTCGAACGCAAGCGACCCTTCACGCGTGACCAGCGATCCTGTTCCATATCTGACATTGCCTGACGACTTTTCTGATGTGTTTGTTTGAAGCTTCAATCGGTGCCGGTGGATCGCCGCGATGCTGCGGCGCATGACCTCAAGCGATGCTTCGCGTCCATCCATAGACCGGCCGGTCGGCTAAAACGGCCTTGGGCAAATCAGTGGCTGGAAGAAGAAGCTGCCGCGAGGTCAGCGCGTACTCGACGGCCGGTCCGGCGTTCGCGTCGGCGGTCGGGAATATGACGCGTGGTCTAATTCAGTACCCGTCAAAAAAAATGGCATGCGATAAAATACCGTGATGATTGCGTTAGACATAGAACCTCCCCCACTCACCGCGCTTGCGCCCGGCCAGTTGTCGACTCAGGTGTGTTTCAAATTCAACCGCGATGCCTCAACATCAAAATCGTTCAGCATCGGTAAACCGCGTCTTCTAGCCTGCTCTTCTCAACCCGCTCATTCCCGTCGCTTCCAGCGCATCGTCTTGCGGCAGACCGGTTCGTATCTCTCTTGTTTCCGAAGCGTCCGGAAACCGAACGCCGCGCCTGAGAAATTTCGACACAGAACTACCGTCCTCATATTACTATGAGTTGCAATCCGATCATCGCTTGGGTTAGCGTCGCTAACATGCCTACCGCCCCCGGCCTGCATGTCTGCCCCTGGGTCTCAAACCGCACTGGCTTGACGATCCTTGGGTGCTGCGAACGATTAAAGAAATACACGACGCCTTATTTCCCGCAACGAATATGATTGCGCATCGGTGCCGGGAAAATCGACTTGCGATTGCCGGATGCGGCAGCGGCTTTTGTGTCACAATCGCAACGTTTTGAATCTGCGCATGGAATCGAACCGCTGCAGCACTATGACATTTCGAGCGGTTGCTCAAAATAAATTCATAAATCGTTTACGTTTGGTCAGGGCGCTAACGTGTTTTGAAAGTGCTTGCTCGCACTATGCCGATAAGTGATTAAGCGCGCGCGTTTTTTCCTGTTCAGAAAAGCAGGGTAACTCCCGCCGAGAGTTTGGACGCGCGATCGCGACGCAATTGCTTTTTCAGAAACGGGCGCGTTTGATGTGCAAGCAAGATAAGCCGCAGGAAACAGGGTTTTCCTGCATGTTGCGCTTGAGCAAAACTGTTCGCGAAACGCGTCTTCGGCAACGCTGCGAGATGAAAAACAAATCATCCTCGTAGCAATACGCAGTTCTAAAGCTTGTCCCAAAAGAAAAAGCCCGGCGATGCCGGGCTCTTCGTTGGTAGATCGTTTTGCGATCAATTCACTTTGCGAGTTTTGCGATCTGATGCACGAGACGCGAAACCTTCCGGCTCGCATTGTTCTTGTGAATGATGTTGCGCTGCGCTGCCTGCATCAACTCCGGCTCCGCCTGCGCCATCGCCTTGAGCGCTGCGTTGCGGTCGCCGCTGGCGATCGCCTCCTCGACGGTGCGGACCGCACCGCGCATCTGGGTGCGGCGCGATTTGTTGATGATGGTGCGGCGGGCAATCTTGCGGGTCGCCTTCTTGGCGGAAGTGGTATTGGCCATGTCTCAAATGTCCTTCAGCAGCGATCCGCAGGGATGGCCGGGCTGATTGATGCCGGCCACTGAATTCGGAGTGAATTCGGCGACCGACGCGATTGGGTTTCCGGGTGTTCCTGAAAATGCCATTCTCGGAGCAGGTGCTCTCAAGGCGGCGCCGCTCAAAGAACAGCGGCGGCAGGATTGCGCCTGCCGCCAATGGCGGTCTTATAGAGGCCCCACTTTCCAGCGTCAACGGTTTCCGGGCACCCCCGGTCCGGGACGATCGGGCGGCGGGGGCTGTAAGTTGCTGGAGAGGTTGAATTTCTCAGGCCCGGCCGCTATTGCCGGGGTGGGACCCATAATAACGCCCACAATAAGGTGACGCATGATCCGCGGTTTTTTCCGTCTGGTGGGGCTGCTGCTGCTGGCCGGAGGGTTCATTTTCCTGGTTTACGACGGGGCGAGGTCGATCGCCGACCAGGCCTTGCGGCTGACCCGGCTCGGCGAGTTCTGGAACGATGTCCATCAGGCCAGCCAGCAGGCCTTTCGAACCATGGTCGAGGGCGCCTCGCCCTGGCTTTGGAATAGCGCCGTCAAGATCATCCTCAACCAGCCGGTCTGGGCCGTGATGGGTGTGCTGGGAATTCTGCTGATGCTGTTGTTCCGGCCGCGCAAGCCGCTGATCGGCTATTCGCGGGATTGATCGTTCATTCGCCACCGCGATCAGCGCCATGAATGAAGCTCATGCGCGAGGCCGTCGATTCGTCGTTCGGCCCGTCATATGGCGCTGGGGTCACGGCCTAAAACGATTTGTTAACCATAACCGGGCACAACCAAACCATCTCGTGGTGAGGGATGGGTCCGGTGCGAGTTGTGCGCGCGTTTCGATTATCGATGATAGCTGCCATGACCGCGCTGGCTCTCGCGGGCTGCATGGGCCGGTCGGGACCGGTCGCGGTGATGCAGCCGCAGAGCGATCTCGATGCGTTGGCTTACGGCCAGCCGGTCTATGCCCCCTCGCCGGTCGGCTACGCCCCGCCGGTGGCCTATGCTGGACCGCCTGTAGCTTCTTACGACCCGCAATACCGGCTCGATGCAGGGGATAAACTGCGGGTCGTGGTCTATGGCCAGGAAGGTCTCACCAATTCCTATGCCATCGATGCCGGCGGCTCGATCACCATGCCGCTGATCGGCGCGGTGCCGGCGCGCGGCCAGACCCCGGCCGGCCTCGCCTCGCATATCGCCGGACGGCTGCGCAACGGTTTTATCCGCGAACCGTCGGTGGCGGTCGAAATCGAGGCCTACCGGCCGTTCTTCATCCTTGGCGAAGTCGCCGCTCCCGGGCAATATCCCTATGTGCCCAATATGAGCGTCGAGAGCGCGGTCGCCATTGCCGGCGGCTTCTCGCCGCGCGCCAAGCGCGACGTCGTTACCCTCACCCATACCGACCCGGGCGGTTCGATCCGCGCCATCGTGCCGCTCGGCACGCCGCTCAGCCCCGGCGATACCGTCCTCGTCGGCGAACGCTGGTTCTGATCTACTTCTTTAAATGCGTGGCAAAGAACGCCAGGCTGCGTTGCCGCGCAATGTCTGCGCTGGGCTTGTCATAGCTTGCGCGCTCATCGCAGCCGAATCCATGCTGCGCGCCGGGATAGATGAAGACCTCGACGTCAGGCCGCTTGGACTTGATGGTCTCGACGTCGGTCAGCGGAATGCCGGTGTCCTTCTCGCCGAAATGAAGCTGCGTCGGCACGGTCGGCTTGTCATCGGCGAAGCGAACGATGGCGCCGCCGTAATAACCGATCGCGGCGCTGAGCCCCGACAGCTTGGTCGCCGCCGCATAGGCGACGCTGCCGCCGAGGCAGAAGCCGATGATGCCGACCGGACCGGCATCCTTCACCGAGTCGATGGCCGCCTGGGTATCCAGCAGCATCGCCTCCCAGTCCGGATTGGCGACGAATTTGCGCGCGATCGCCACCTCGTCGGGCGAATAGCCGGACTGGAAATTGCGCTCGATGCGGTCGAAGATCGCGGGCGCCACGGCGACGTAACCTTGATCCGCGAAACGATCGCAGACCGCGCGGATGTGATGATTGACGCCGAAAATTTCCTGGATCACCACCACAGCGCCTTTCGGCGTCGCGGTGGGATCGGCGCGGTAGGCGCCCAGTTCAAACTTGTCCGAAGCGGTCAGCGTGATGTCTCGTCCCACAGGATGTTCCTTTGGCTGGTCGGTGATGGTGCGATGGGTTGGTTGAAACGCGGATGACAGCGCAGGCGTGGCTATTGCCAGATCCAGCGGTTGCCCCAGTCGCCTTTCCAGCCGGTAAGCCGGCTGTGGCGAAATTGCAGATAGAGCCGGTCCTTGCGCTTGAAGAACCCGCTGCCGCCGATATCGCGGAACGCGAGGAAGATCTCGTCGCCCGGGCGGCCGCTGACATAATTCAGCGGGGTGCCCAGAGCCAGCGTGGCGTCCTGCGTATC
>JAQGJF010000511.1 GCA_028290765.1 Tardiphaga sp. | reverse complement strand
GATCGCCGAATCGCGCAAATAATCCATGTAAATCGTGGCGGCCGACAGCAGAACCGTCTGTTCCAGGACGCGCAGGCCTTCACGCGCGCCCGAGACCTGGCCTTCCGCCGCCCGGGTTCGGTTGGCGGTTTGCTGGCCGTTGAACAGCGTCTGGGTAATGGTCGCACCGACGGCGCGCGGGACCTGCACACCGTGGAGATGCACCGAGTTGCCCGCCCCACCGGAGCCGGAAATCACGTCGCTGTATTGATAGCCGCCGCTCGCGGTGACCGCGACCTTGGGGCGATAACCCGACAATGCCTGCGGCACCCCCTCGTCGGTGGCCCGCACCGAGGCGCGCTGCGCGTTGAGCTGCGGATTGTTCTGATAGGCACGGACCAGCGCCGCCTCAATCGTGTCGGCGAGGACAGGCGTTGTCCCGATAAACGCCAGTAGAAGGACCGCAGCCGCAGCTCCGGTAACGACTTTCACGCCACCCATCCCAGGTAATCCATCCATGTCGTTCGCCCGCTCCAGCGCCCTGGAGTCGGGTATTGCCTCTATTGAGTCCCTACTCACCTTATTACTCGCAAACGCGAGACGGAACCCCTGCCCGTGTTTCCCGACGGAAACTCCTGATGTGGGGCATCCGGGCCACACTCTTGATATCGAACGCAGACGACAGGTTGATAGGAACTAGAAAACGAAAGCGGCTTCCCGCTCCAGCCCGGGCAAAACCGGCGCGGTGGCGTCAAAAAGTGTCCGGTTCCCGAAGTCGGCGTGGGAATGCGTCACGATCTCGGCGCGGGGCGGCTGGCCGGTAGCGAAAACGCCGACCAGGCGTCCACCATCGCGAAGCTGCCGATAGAGCCGATCGGGAACAATTTCGGTTGCGCCGTCCAGGACGATGACATCGTAGGGTGCACCGGAGGTATCGCCTTCCGCCGCTGCGGCGGTGCGCACGGGGTAGACGACGCCGGCCTTCGCGAGGCACTCGGTGGCCATCGCCGCCAAGGACGGTTCGCTCTCGGTGGCAGTCACCCGGCTAGTGATTCGCGCCACCACGGCGACCGAATAGCCGCTGGCGCAACCGACGACCAGGACGTTGTCGGTATCCTTGATGTCGGCGGCCTGCAGCATCCGCGCGAGCACCGCTGGCTTGATCAGGAAGCGCTTCGGCGCACCGGGTTCGCTGCTGACATTCAGGTCGAGATCCAGATAGGCCAGCGCGCGCCGGTCTTCCGGGACGAACAGCTCACGCGGCACCGCGATCATCGCGTCGATGATACGCAAATCCGTCACATCGCTGGGGCGAACCTGACAATCGACCATTTTCTGGCGGGCGGTCGAAAAGTCGGACATTGGCGATCCTTGCAATCAAGCGGAGCTGCGCACGCAGCAACCCGGATGGCGCCATCTTTGATGCAAGGTTCGCCAAAACGCAACATCGCGGCGTGTGATGGCGGCAGCCACCGCAGCACGCCCGCCAATCGCAGCTTAAAACCGCGGCCGGCCATCATCGCCGCCGCCCAAGGCGGTGTTCAAATGCCTATTCGATCGGAACGGCCAATCGCCCGATCAGCCACGCCACTTCGTCCAGCGATTCGGGGTCATGATTCTGGACCGCCTTCTCCAGCCGGACGAGGCACTCGTCATCGCTCACCTGGGGCATCGCGCGCCAGTCGATCGATAGATCCGGCCTCGTGAAATGGGGTCTTGCGAGATTCGTCTGGTTGCCTGGCATCCAATCACCTCGAAAATCGACTCGGTTGACCACCAGTCTCGGCAGTGAATGAGACGCTTTCGCGATCAGTCCATGGCATTTGGCGGCGGCCTGCCCCACTCTGGCCCCACCGATCAACGGCCCCTAATCGCGAAAAACACTGAAAAATTGCAGGTTTCGTAAGGTTTTCCCGGTATGTCGACCCCGGATGGCCCGGCGCATTTCCCGCTTTGCAAGCCAAGGCGGCTTTGTTATACGCAGCCATTCGCGAACGCCTGTTTCGCCTGTTCCTCGGTAGCTCAGCGGTAGAGCATTCGACTGTTAATCGAATGGTCGCTGGTTCGAATCCAGCCCGGGGAGCCAAACACCGCTTTTTCCGCCTGAAATCTCACGACATTTTTGGCGTCGATGTCGATCACTTCGTCAAATAAATCCACCCGCAGATGCCGAGCGCCGCGCCACCTGCACCGTCCCACAGCATTAGTTTCACATGTCCGACGATTTCGCGGTTGGTCTCGGCGAGATTCTCAGAGCACGCTCTCCACATCGGTCTTCCTGAAATCCTCACCGACATAGAGCAACCGGCATCCATGTTCCTTCGCCACCTCATAGGCGAAGCAGTCGCCGAAGTTCAGCGCCGCCGGATGCACGCCCTTGCCCCAGCTTTCATAGGCCTGAGCGATACGCCGCGCAGACGCCGACGTCACACTTACGATCTCGAAGCCGAGCCCATCGATTAGACGCTCCATCTCGTCGGCAACGTTGCGCCGGGCGGCGACGATCAGGGCCTCCGCCACCGTGCCAGCGGAAATCATCAGATCCGTTTCGGCCTCCAGCACCGCGATGCAGGCATCGGCGTCCGGTTCGCCAAGAACGATCGCCATCAGCGTCGACGTATCGACCGCGATCATTCCGGCAAACCATCATCGCCATACAGGAAATCCTGGCTGCGCGCGGCACAGGGACCGGCCGTCGCCTTTTCGGCTGCGGACGCACGAACCGCTTCGAGCAGAGCCTTGCGGGATTTCGCATCCGGCATCGCGTTGATCGGCACCAGCCGAACAGCGGCATGGCCGTGACGGGTCAGGATGACCTCGCCCCCTGCCTCGGCACGCCGGACCAATTCGGTCAGCTGACCTTTGGCTTCGCTGACCGATACCTTCACGACAAAGCCCTTCTCCCGACCGGTCGGCGTCTCGATTTAGGATATTTAGACCATCAAATGGACCATTTCAATGGTGGGATGCCCCTCACCGACACGCGTAATCGTTCGATCTCGCGCCACCGCCGCGAGGCCAGCGATGGCCAGCTCCAGGAAAGGGAGCCACACTAAATCAGACACTTATTTGACTTCGGATCAGGACGTCCTGCGTTCCCAAAGCATGGCGGGGGCGTCGTATACGCCCATTTCGAAAAGATGCGCGTCGAGTTCCCAGAGAGACATGAGCCTATGGGTTGGCTCCAGGACGGCGAACAGATCCTTCCGCGCAACGATCCTTCCGGGGTATTGCACCGCAATTCCGTCTCGCAAGGTACTTTGAAGAAAGGGCTGTTCGTGGTCGCCCAGCGGCGTGCGGGCGATATAGATCATGTCGGCATCGGCTGACCGGAGTGGGGTTTTCCAGTCTTCGACGTATTGCAGGCTGCTGCTGAAAATCGCCAAGTCGTAGTGGCCGGCTCCGATCGTTGCCGAATACCTGACATCGTCTCTGCCAAGGTCGCCAACGAAATTCACCTGATCTGCGGTCTCAACAATGGTCCAATCGGATTTAATTCGGTCGCCGAAGAACGTGTTGACGCACGATCGGAGGTAGCCCGATGCGCCGCCGAAATCGACGATTTTGGTCACCGCACCTTGAGCCCTCATCGAGGCGGCGGCGACGCTCGCGAACAGCGGCGCCGTGAAGGCCGGGACGCCCTGTCCGAGATCAACAGGGCTGTCGTGAAACGAGTTTCTCAGCCGTTGATCATTATACCCTGGTCCGGCTTCTCGAGCCGCCAGAGCAAATGACTTTCTCGGCTTGTAGCTGAGCGGCAAGTTATTGGGACGCGCCGAGTCGGACGCATCGCCAGGCCGCCACGCGGTGCCTCTTGATGAATTCTTGAGGCGAGAGGCCGCCTCGTACAGGATCGGCGGCACCAATGGTCGGATAGCTGACTTAAGATTCATGGACGTCCCCCTGCCCGCAATCGAAACAGACCACCTCGCATCCGTAAATTCGAGCGCGAGTGATTTGTTCCGGTGCAAGCCGAGCGCCGGCTCAATGGCGTTTTGAGCTGCTGGCCGTTCGTCGGATTCCGGACACACGGCAATCATTCAGCTTGGCAAGCTGGCGACCGAATGTTTCCTGTCCGGCTTCGGTCGCGGCAGGTGCACAGCGGGTCTTGAAGTGCCTCCGAAAGAAAGACGTGAATGGCCGGGACGGAGCCCGACACGCCCCGCGTCACCCGTGCGGTGGCTTGCTGAGGAATTTGCCGATCTGCGCGATGGTGACCGACGGCAGAAACTCCGCCGGTGCGCAGATCGCCATCGCGTCCTCGGGTTTTAGCGCGGAGGTGTCGCGCTTTTTGCTTTCGCCCTGCCCGGCCAGCCACGCGCTTTCCCACAGCACGGCCAGGAGATGGGTGCCATCCTGCATGGCGGTGATGGTGCCGTCGCCATATTCGTCCCAGAACGTGTCGGTCATGTCGTCGCCGTTCTTCTTGGCGTCGAGAAAGGTCTTGAGCATATTTTTTGGTGGCAGCGCCTTGAAGGTCTTGCGCATCAGGTCGATCATCGCCTTGGCCGCATCGAAGCCGGAGCCAAGATGTTCGCTGGCCTTCACGTGCGGGGATTTGTCGAGGCCCTCGAGGATGTCCTTGCGATGCGCGTTGACCATGTCGTCTTCGTAGGCGGCATGAAGACCGGCGCCGAGCGCAATATGCTTGTCTTCGCTGGTTCCGGCCTTCGCGCCCTTGATGTGATGAACGGTGTGGACCTTCGAACGCGTCGGATCGCCGTCGTGCAGATACGAGATGTGCAGCGGCTGGCATGAATCGCCGACATAATGCGTCAGCACGCCGGCGGCACAGACGAATTCCGGCATTTTGTTCTTGCGCACGAATTCGACCATCTGATCGAAGATCTGCCAGACCCGGAACGGCAGCAGGCCGCGGTGCGCCATCGATATCGGACCGCCGTCGAGCAGATCCTCGACGCTGTCGTAAAAATCATTCCACACCTTGGGGTCGATGTTGGCGGGGTCTTCGCAGAGCGTGAGAAGATCGACGCCATCGGCGTCGCGCTTCTGGTCCATGTCGGCGAAGTGGTTGGGGCCTTCCGAACCGCGCGAGTGATGCTGCTTGCCGTGCTTCCAGAAGAAATCCGGCACATCGGCCATCGGGATGATTTCAAGATCTCCCATGTGCGAGAATTCGTCGTTGAGGATGGTCTCGTCGTCATGGCTGACGATGCCGGCGTTGTTCTGCATCAGCTCTTGCAGCGTCGGCACCGCGTCGGACAGACATTTTACGACCCGGCTGGCGATGGCAAAGTGGCCCACAGCGCCCCAGGTGTCCGGCCGGTCGAGATTCCAGTCCCGGACGACATCGACGTCGAGCCGGTCGCAGACCGTGCTGAGACAGGTCGCCAGCGCATAGGCACGCGGCTGCCGGCTCAGGCCCGAATAGAGCCGATTGGCGCCCCACTGGAGGGCGAGCGGCCGGAGCTGGTCGGCGGCATGGCAGCTATCAAGATTGTTTTTGTCCTCGATCGGTTCCAGCAGCCAAAGCGTTCCGGAGTCGCCA
>JAQGJF010000428.1 GCA_028290765.1 Tardiphaga sp. | reverse complement strand
ACCGGACCGCGCCCCTCCGCCCGTCCGACGCAAATGGATGTCGCCGCCGCCGCCGGGGTCTCCCAGGCCACCGTGTCGATGGTGCTCAACAAGGCCGAGACGCCTTCGGTGCCGCAATCGACGCGGTCGAGAATCCTGAAGCTGGCCACCGAGCTCGGCTACCAGCCCAACCACCCTGCCCGCAACCTGCGCAGTTCCAGGACCATGACGCTGGCCTGCGTCATCCCCGACATCACCAACCCGTTCTATCCGGGGCTGGTCAGGGGGTTGCAACGCGTCGCCGCGCCGGCGGGCTATGACGTCCTGATCTACGATACCGACGGCGTTCCCGAAGGCGAGCATCGTGCCATCGAATGGCTGCTGCAGGGACGCGCCGACGGTGTGGTCGGCACTTTCTTTCATCTACGGGTGCCCGACCTCGCCGCGCTGTCGCGGCACGGGCTTCCGCTGGTGCGGCTTGAAAGCCAGAACAAGTCGAGGGGCGATCTGCCGATCGACAGCGTCTATATCGACAACGCCGGTGCGGCCGCCGCGATGACGCAGCTGCTGATCGCGCGCGGCCACCGCCACATCACCATGATCCGCGGCGAATACGGCCCGGGCGAACGCCGCGCGCTGGGCTATGCCACGGTGATGCGCGACGCCGGCCTGACGCCCGATTTCGAGATCGCCGAAACCTATTCAGAAGAAGCCGGCGCCCGCGCCATGCAGCGCCTGCTGGCCAAAACACGTAACCGCGCCACCGCGGTGTTCGGCGCCAGCGACGTGCTGGCGCTCGGTGCCATGGGAGCGGCCCGCGCCGCGGGCGTTGCCGTCCCGGGCGATATCGCCGTTGTCGGTTTTGACGATATCCCGGCGGCAAAACTGCTCGGCCTGACCACCGTTCGGCAGCCCGAATTCGAGCTCGGCACGCTGGCCGCCAAGGTGCTGATCGAACGGCTGCGGCCGGGCGGCCTGAAAGGCGCGGGACAAAGCCGCGAACTCAAATTCGAGATCATCCAGCGCTCTTCGGCATGACCCGATCGCGCAAGAGAATGACGAAAGCCCAAGGAGATTATGTTGACGTCGATTCCTCACGACTACGCCGAACGCGTCTATGCCGGAGTGCTGGGCAAACTGATCGGCGTCTATCTCGGCCGTCCTTTCGAAGGGTGGACCTATGAACGCATCATGCAAGAACTCGGACCGATCGACTACTACGTCAACGAACGCCGCGACGTAAAACTCCGTTCACACCATCTGGTGGTGACGGATGACGACGTGTCGGGCACCTTCATCTTTCCGCGGGCGCTGGCCGACAATGGCTACCCGTCCCGGCTTACGGCCGAACAAGTCGGCCAGGCATGGCTCAACTACATCGTCGAGGAGCGCTCGGTTCTGTGGTGGGGCGGCATCGGCAATTCCACCGAACACACCGCCTATCTGCGACTCAAATCCGGCATTCCCGCACCGCAGAGCGGCTCCATCGCCCTCAATGGCAAAAGCGTGGCCGAGCAGATCGGCGCGCAGATCTTCATCGACGGCTGGGCCATGGTCAGCCCGGGCAATCCCGAGCAGGCGGTGTATCTGGCGCAGCAGGCCGGCAGCGTCAGCCATGACGGCGAATCCGTTCACGCCGCAAAGCTTCTCGCCGCGATGGAAGCGCAGGCCTTTGTCGAGGACGACGTCCAGAAGCTGCTGCAGGTCGGCTTGGGCTTCGTGCCGAAGGATTCCTTGATCCGCCGCGTCGTCGAGGATGTTCGCAACTGGCATGCCGGCGACAACGGAAAGGATTGGGAGAGAACCCGAAGCCTGATCGCTGCGAATTACGGCTACGACAAATTTCCCGGCAACTGCCACGTCATTCCCAACCATGCCCTGATCATCCTGGCGATGCTTTACGGGCAGGACAGTTTTCAGGAGACGATGCGGATCGCCAATACCGCCGGCTGGGACACCGACTGCAACGCCGGCAATGTCGGCTGCCTGTTCGGGCTGCGAAAGGGATTGTCCGGTCTCAATGCCGGGCCGGATTACCGCACCCCGGTCGCGGATCGCATGTACATCTCGTCGGCGGATGGCGGCGGCGCGATCACCGACGCGGTCATCGAAGCACAATCCCTCGTCGCGGCGGGTTACGCGCTGGCCGGCAAGCCTCTCCCCGCGCCGCCGAAGCTAGGCGCGCGATTCAACTTTTCCATGCCCGGCAGCCTGCAAGGATTCCGGGCGGAGATCGGTTCGGTGGCGCGGCTTCATCCCGCGCAGCTCGAGAACGTGACGGGTCACAGCAAGCTTGGCGCGCGCAGTCTCGCGATCGGTTTCCGGCGGCTGGCGCCCGGCCGCGTGGTGCGTGTCGCATCGCCGACCTTCTTCGATCAGGAGGTCTTCACGATGCCGACCTATCAACTGACGGTATCGCCGACGCTCTATTCGGGACAGACCGTCGAGGGCCGGATCAAAGCCGGATCGGACAACTCGGGCCCGGTCGCCGCCCGCCTCTATTGCAGCGTCTATACCGACACCGATGAGCTCGCGCAGCTCTACGGCGAAAGCCACGATCTCTCGCCGCAGAATGATGCGGTGATCCGCTGGCGGATTCCCGACACCGGCGGATATCCGATCTATGAGATCGGTGTCGAAATCGCATCGCACGATTCCTCGGGCATCGATGGCACGCTCTATCTGGATTATTTGACATGGGACGGCGCCCCGGACGTCACCCTGCGGCGGCCCGACGCCAACAGCGTGATGTGGAAGCATGCCTGGGTCAACAATGTCAGCCAGTTCCAGACCCGATGGGAAGGACTTCGCGTCACCAACGGAGATGGAATCGGCTTCGTCTCGCAGGGAACACGCGATTGGCAGAACTATGAGGTGTCATCGGACATCATGCCCGTTCTGGCCAAGGCATGGGGACTGGCGGCGCGGGTGCAGGGGCGCGAGCGCTACTATGCGCTGATGTTCGAGCCGAACGACGGCGGTCGCGTTCGTCTCGTCAAGCGCCAGCACACCGATACCACGCTGGCGAGCCGGCCGTTCGACTGGAAGCTGGATCAGCGATATCAGGTAAAGCTTCGCGTGATGAACGGCGAGATCAGCGCCTTCGTCGACGGCGAGCTTGTTTTCGAGGTGCAGGACGCATCAAACCAGACAATGGTAGGCGGCGGCGTAGCGCTCATCGTCGACACCGGCTCCCTCTCGAGCGAGGCGGTCCGGGTGGTTGCCATATAGGGCGACCGCCGCTGACCGGCCTTTCCTTCGCTGGAAAGGCCGGAATTTCAGAAAGACCCGACCGCTCCTTGAAGCGGTCGAAGCCGGAAGGCTACTTCTTGATCGCAAACACCCACACCACGCCACCTTGCGGA
>JAQGJF010000415.1 GCA_028290765.1 Tardiphaga sp. | reverse complement strand
GATCCTTCAGTCTCAGCTCGCCTCGAAGGCCTTGGTTTGACCGTGATCGCAGATAAGCCTGACGAGTTCGGAGCATTTATCGCAAAAGAATCTGCGCGGATGGAAAGTATTGTGACGCGCGCAAATGCGAAGATTCCGAACTAAGAAATCTTCAGCATACAGAAGGACACAAAAGGCGCAGAGAAATATCAGCTAGTCGTCTCGACCAGCCCTGTGTCCCTTCCAGAGGCGAAGTTCAGCGTTTGGTCATGGGGAAGCTCCTGGCTATGGGGAAGCTCCCGGCTGGAGTGAGGGTTGCAATTCCTCATCTTCAGACAGGACGCGCCTCTTGTCTCTCCCCGCCCCGCGCATGTGGCGGCGGCCCCCTACCGTGCGAGCGGTTTAGTCCAGTGGAACATAGCTTCGCTGCGATGCGGAATTGGCCCGCCATCGGGGCATAGCAGACCTGGCAAGCCGTCCGCCCCGGCAGATTTATGGTTTCACGGCCTAGATCGCTTCCCCTCAATTCAGTAACCAATGTGACCCTGATCCGCGGGTTCAGAGCCGCCGATTCACCTCACCTTTGCTGACGGAAGTTTGAGTAGCCATGACCTCTACTGACCACGCCCCCTCGCGCCGCCTGTTCGCAACTTCCCTGATGGCGTTGGCCACTTTGGCGCTGGCGCCCTTGCCGCCCGCCCACGCCCAGTCCTATCCGAACAAGGCGGTGCGCATCGTGCTGCCATTCGCGGCCGGCGGCGTCGCCGACATCACCGCGCGCATCGTCGCGGAAAAGCTCGGCGACAAGCTCGGCCAGCGCTTCTATGTTGAGAACCAGCCCGGCGCCGGCGGCATCGCCGCGGCGCGAACCGTGATCTCCTCGACGCCCGACGGCCATACGCTGGCGCTGCTCTCCAACGGCACTCCGGTGAGCGTCTCGCTGTTCAACAAGCTGCCGTTCGATCCCTTGAAGGATTTCGAGCCGATTTCCAGCCTCGGCTATTTCGACTTCGTGCTCGCGACCGGCGCCAACTCGCCGTTCAAGACGCTGGCGGACTTCGTCGCCGCGGCGAAGGCCAAGCCCGGCACGCTCAACGTTGGCACCATCAACATCGGCAGCACGCAAAACCTGTCGGCGGAACTGCTCAAGACCGCCGCCGGTATCGACTTCGTCATCGTGCCGTTCCGCGGCACGCCGGAAGTCCAGGTGTCGCTGCTGCAGGGCGACATCTCGCTGATGGTCGACAGCTATTCCTCGATGAAGGGCAACCTCGCCGACGGCAAGATCCGCGCGCTGGCGTCGTCGGGAGAGAAGCGCTCGGCAGCCATGCCGGATATCACCTCCGTGAAGGAAGCCGGTGTCGACAACTATGACGTCATCTCCTGGAATGCCTTGTTCGCGCCCGCAGGCACACCGCCGGCCGTCATCAAGACGCTGAACGACGCGCTGCAGGTGATCCTGGTCGACCCCGATGTCAAGAAGCGGCTGCTCGAACTCGGCATCGAAGCCAAGGCCAGCACGCCCGCCGAGATCCGCGACCGACTCAAGGCCGACATCGGCAAATGGGGCAAGGTGATCGAGAAGGCCGGGATCCAGAAGCAGTAGCGCGTCTCAACACGACCGCAGACCCAACCGCGGAGATTACCCATGACTGCCCAGCCCATCGACCCCAAACAATGGAATGTCGGCCTCGTTGGCTATGGCGAAGTCGGCCGCATCCTGGCCGAGGATCTGCGCAAGCAACAGGTCCTGGTCCGGGCCTACGACCTCAAGCTCGGCGGCGAGCAGGCCGGCGCCCTGCGTGAGCACGCCGCGTCCTTTGGCGTGGCGCTGGCGTCATCCCATGCCGATCTCGCGGCACAATCCGACTTCATCGTCTCCGCCGTCACCGCGAGCCAGGCGGTACCGGTTGCCGAGGCCTGCGCGCCGGCGATCAAGAAGACGGCATGGTTCCTCGACTTCAACTCCGCCTCGCCAGGCGCCAAGCAGCGCGCCGCGGCGCTGATCGACGGAAATGGCGGCCGCTATGTCGAAGGCGCGGTGATGACGTCGATCCCGCCCTACCGGATCAAGGTGCCGCTGCTGCTGGGCGGCGGCGGTGCGGCTGAACTGGCACCGCTGCTGGTAGCGCTCGGCTTCGACGCCAAACTGGCGAGCGACAAGCTCGGCGTCGCCTCCGCCGTCAAGATGTGCCGCAGCGTGATGATCAAGGGCCTCGAAGCGATGGTGATCGAAAGCTTCACCACGGCGCGGGCCTACGGCGTCGAGGATGCGCTGCTGGCGTCGCTCAAGGAAACCTTCCCCGGCATCGATTGGGAGAAGCAAGGCGCCTATTTCTTCCAGCGCGTCATCGAACACGGCCGCCGCCGCAGCGAAGAAGTTCGCGAAGTCGCGGAAACCGTGCGCGAGGCCGGCCTCACGCCGTGGTCGTCGCAAGGCACCGCCGAACGCCAGGGCTGGGTCGCCGACCTCGCCGATGAAGGCCTGTTCGGCACCAAGGGCACCGCCGACTTCGCACGCAGCGCCGACTGGCGCACCGAGGCCGATCGCATTCTCGGTGCAATCAAGCCGAAGGACTAAGCGCTCGACGAGCGAGCGCGCGCTTCGATTGAATGCATCGACGACGAATCAAAACAGCGCATTGCGAATCAGCGCATCGCCACGGCGAATCAGCGCATTGCCACACGCTGTGGATATGTTGCGTCGCGCTGGACACATGATGAACCCGCCTCGTAGATTTACGAAGTACCGAGTCGCTCAGAATCTCGGCGGCGTCGGAGCGTTCGTGTCGTTACAAATGTCGATCGTAAAGGTGTTGTCGAGTTATCCGGACGGCCGGGCCACGCTCGCGGCGCTCAATGCCGATCTGAAAATCCTCGCCGGTAGCGGCCGGGAATGGACGGCCCGGATGAAGCGGCTCGCCGCGCGGGCTCCGCAGCTCGATATTTTTTCCCAGGCGCTGGTGATTCGCGACGCGCACGGATGGCAGCTCACCGCCGCCGGATTTGAATTGCTCCACAGGATCGAAACCGGGCTGACCGTCACCGCGGAGCCGGTGGCCGCTGATGTGCCCGACGTGAAGATCGCCGCGGACCGCCCCCGCGCGCCCCTCGTCCTGATTGGCCGCAAGACACGCCGGCGCCGCAAGGCCCGCGACGCCGGGCTGAAACAGGCCGGCTAGCGAAGTCCGGATCTCACCGTTCTCATTTGCGCCGCCCGCAATTGAACGCCTTGCGAAATCCGGCGGCCAGCGCGTCTTCCTCGGAGCAGAACCAGCGGTTGGTCTTGGTCAGCGAGGCGTAGCTGCGACAGCTCTGCAGATGGTAGATGCCGACATTGCCGGTGAATTTCGCGCGCGCCGCCAGTTTTCCCTTGATGATGCAGCCCGGCGGGGCGGTCGGTTCGGTGGGGAACATGATCTGCCGCAACTCGACATCCTTGTCGCGCCGGCACGACGTGCCGAGCAGGACGCCGTCGGTCTTCCACTGCCGGAAATCTTCCGGAACCGCAAAGCACCCCCTCCACAGACCCTTTTGACCATCCTTCGCCTCGGCCTGCTCCGCCTTGAACCGGTCCTTGCCGGAAGGCTCCAGGCTGAGCCCAAACCCCTGGCGTACCTGCCGTTGGTTCAGGCTCGCCGGCTCACCGGCCGTGCTGCAGACACCCAGGCGCCGGTTCTTGAAGATCGGATCAGCCCCCTTGTCCTCGCAGCGCACCTCGTTGCTGCCGACCAGCGCCGCCAGCTGGTTGCGGGCTTCGACCCCGCAGGCCCAGGTGTCGGCCTTCTGGTCGATGCATATCTGGTCGAATTCCGGGGCGTCGATGCCGTCGAGCCGGTATTTCACACTGCCAAGCTGGATGGTTTTCCCGTCGGTGACGGTGGCGTCGGCCGCCCAGCACGGACCGGTCAAAAGCATCGCTATCGCCGCGACGAAAAGGCGCATTCGTAATCTCACATGACTGTCGCGCCTTTCGAAGGCGCGGCTGCTTTTTGGACCCCGGACAAGCAATTCAACACGACCGGAACAATCGGCGCAATCGTTCGATGACAGATTTGCAACGTTCGCGACTCGAATGGTGAGGCTCTTTTCGACCAGCGGAGGGTAAGCAAAGACGCCCCGACACCTGCCGTTGCCGCCTCCCCCTCACTCATACTGTCATACGAATGTGACAGAGATCGTCGCAACATTTGTGAAAGAGAATCGGCAACCGAGACGGCAGACCCAATTCGATGCGGATTTTGATTGCGACCGACGCATGGCGTCCCCAGGTCAACGGCGTGGTCTCTACATTGACCGCGCTGGCGCGGAGCGCCGCGGCGCTCGGCGACGACGTCCAGTTCCTTACCCCCGACGGATTTCCGTCGGTTGCCCTGCCGACCTATCCGGGCCTGCGCATCGCACTGCCGAACCGGCGCGAGATCGCCCGGCGCATCGAGGAAGCGGCGCCCGAGGCCATCCATATCGCGACCGAGGGCCCGATCGGCTGGGCGACCCGGGCCTATTGCCGCCGGCACCGGCTGGCCTTCACCACCTCCTATACGACGCGCTTTCCGGAATACATCGCGGTGCGCTCGATCATCCCGGAGAGTTTCAGCTACGCCGTGCTCCGGCATTTTCACGCCGCCGCCGCGATGACGATGGTGGCCACGCCGTCGCTGCGGCGCGAACTCAGCGGGCGTGGTTTCGAGAAGCTCGGCACCTGGACGCGGGGCGTGGACACGAACCTGTTCACGCCCGACCATCCCGCCGAGCTCGATCTCCCCCGCCCGATCTTCATGACCGTCGGACGGGTGGCGGTGGAGAAAAACCTCGAGGCCTTCCTGTCGCTGCCGCTGCCGGGTTCGAAAGTGATCATCGGAGACGGTCCGCAGCGCGCGGAACTGGAGAAAAAATATCCCAAGGCCAAATTCCTCGGCGTCAGGCAAGGCTCGGACCTGGCCGCCCATGTGGCGGCAGCCGATGTTTTCGTGTTTCCGAGCCTGACCGACACCTTCGGCGTGGTTCAGCTCGAAGCGCTCGCCTGCGGTACGCCGGTCGCGGCATTTCCGGTGATGGGACCGGTCGACGTGATCGCCGACCATCCTGTCGGAGTCCTGGATATGGACTTGCGGCGCGCCTGCGTCCGTGCGCTCAGCATCTCGCGCCAGGCTTGCCGCGACTTCGCGCTGTCCTATTCCTGGGAAAGCAGCGCGCGACAGTTCATCGGCAATCTCAGTCAGTTACAGACCGGCCGCTCCAAGCGATCGCAAGGCCGTTTGACCAACGCCAACGCCGTGCGCCCGTAAGCTGCACGCCAAAGCAATTTAAGGAAAACACCATGAAAACAGCACAGCTCGACGACCTCGCGACGGAACTGGACCAGGACAAGGTCGAGCGGGCCTATGACCGCTGGGCGCCGATCTACGATTTGGTGTTCGGCGCCGTGTTCCGGCAGGGCCGCACCATGGCGATCGCGAGCGCCAACCGGATCGGCGGCCGTGTTCTCGAGGTCGGCGTCGGCACCGGGATTTCGCTGCCGGAATATGCCCCCGGCGTTCGCGTCTTCGGCCTCGACATCTCGGCGGCGATGCTGGACGAGGCCCGCAAGCGGGTCCAGAAACTGCGGCTCAAGAACGTCGAGGGGCTCGCCGTCATGGACGCCGCCAATCTGGAATTTCCCGACGGCTCCTTCGACGTCGTGATGGCGCAATATGTGCTGTCCGCGGTCTCGAATCCGGAAGCGACGATGGACGAGTTCGCCCGGGTGCTGCGGCCCGGCGGCGTACTGGCCGCGCTGTGGAACTACGACGACGACTCGGTGGACTGGGTGCGCGGCTACCACG
>JAQGJF010000406.1 GCA_028290765.1 Tardiphaga sp. | reverse complement strand
GACCCGGCCGATGGGCGCAGCAGCCGCATCACCTTGACGAAGGTCGCAAAAACGCGCCTGCCGGACGCGGTTGCTGTCTTGCTACGGGGTAATCAGGAGGTCCTGCGCGACTTCACGGACGAGGAGGCCGGGCTGCTCGTTGACCTGCTGACGCGCCTGATCGCAAGCCTCGATCGGGTCGCGGGCGTCGAAGCGTCGCCCGGCGGCAATTTTGAGAGCTCGTAGGGCGGATCACGATCCGCCGGCTGACCAGATCGGCGCTGGATCACCTGACGGCCGGGGTGCGCACTCCTTCGTCGAAGCGACCATCGATCCACCCGCCATCACTTGCAGACCTCGACGTTGGTCGCGTACATGCCCCGTTCGAGCCGGCATCCCGGCCCGACGGGTCGGCATCCTGCTTTACCGCACATGATCTGTCCCGAACCCGCAGGCTTGGTGGCCGCTGACTGCGCCCGCGCCGGCTCACGCTCGTCGCGTTTCTGCCGCGGCTCGCGGGCAACGGCCGGTTTCTCGCGCTTCCTCTCGCACTCATTGTCGTCATTGAGGAAGGTGCCCGGCGCGCAGGTGATCTTGACGCAGCGCTCGCCGTCCGCCCTGAAGCCGTCATCGCAGACCAGCGGGCAGATCCTCACCGTCTTGGTCTTGATGGCGTCGAGCGCATCGAGGCTCGCCACCTTGACATCGAGCTTCATGCCGGCGTGCTTGTTGAACAGCGTCATGGATTTTTGCGCCGCCGCGTTCCAGTTGCCGTCAACCGCACCGGTGTTGCAGCCGACGCGCCGCAGTTCGGCCTGCAGCAGCTTTGGAATATCCGTTGCCGTAGACTGACTGTTCGGCTGATCGGGCGGTGTCAGCGCCGCGACGGGACCGACCGGCCTGTCGTCGGCGCCGCCGCGTGACAGGTCGCGCTGCAGATCCATGGCCGCGTCCTTGGCGGCATCCTTGGTCTCGTCCTTGGCCTCCTTGGCTTTTTCCTTTTCCTTGTCCTTGGCGGCCTTCTCCTCGGCGATCCGCGCCTGCTCGGTGGCCCTGGCCTGTGCCGCGAGCCTGATGCGCTCCGCCTCCGCCGCCTTGGCGTCGTCCGCCGCCTTTTTCCTTTCGGCGGCGAGGCGCGCTTCCTCGGCCGCCTTGGCCTGCGCCGCCGCCTTGGCGCGCTCCGCCTCGGCGACCTTGGCTTCTTCGAGCGCCTTCTTCTTCTCGGCGGCGAGACGCGCCTCCTCGGCGGCCTTGGCCTGGGTGGCCGCCTTGGCCTGCTCGGCGGACTTGGCGCCTTCGGCGGCGAGGCGCGACTGCTCTTCCAGCGCCGCCTTGGCCTTCTCGGTGGCGGCGAGACGCGCCTCCTCGGACGCCGCCTTCTTGCGCTGCGCCTTGGCGAGCTCGGTGTAGAAGCCCGACGGATATTTGGCGACGAACGCCGCCCAAACCTCGGAGGTGCCGATCGCCAGCGCCAGTTCGTAGTCGCGCTGCACCTTGGCATCGGACTCCGAGACCGGCGCAGCGGCAGCCGGGGCCGCTGGCGCCGCCGCGGCCGCCGTGCTCGGCACCAGCGCGACGTCGTTGCCGCCGAGCGAGCCATAAACGAACGGCTCCTGCTTGTTGGCTGTGGCGCGCAGCACGTCGTCGCGGACAAAGCCAAAGGCCTTGCGCAGATCGAGGCCGGGCTTGGTCAGGTGATTGACCAGCGCGGTCGCGAACGGGCTGTTCTTGTTGTCGCCGTCGGAGGCAGTCGACCCGGCCTTGGCGGCGAAGGCGATCATGGTGTTGGGATTGGTCGGCTCGACCTTGGCAAGACCACGGCCGATGGCGCGCGAACCGATGGTCCGCTTCATGGTTTTCGAAAATGGATTGTCGCGACAGGCGTCGAGAATGACCAGACGCAGTTGCTTGGCCGGCTCGACCGCCACCAGGATCCGATCGAGCGCGAAGGTCTCGTCATAGACATCGGTGTCGCGCTCGAGCTGCGCATCTACCGGGATCAGGTAGTTGGTGCCGTCGACCTCGATGCCATGGCCGGCATAGTAGACCACCGCGACATCGGCATCGCGCGCCTTGTCGGCGAAGTCGCGCAGCGTTCGACGCATCTCGACCGCCGACAGATCGCGCCGCGATTCGACGATGTCGAAATTGGCGTCGGTGAAAACCTTGCCCATCGCCGCGGCGTCATTGGCCGGATTGGCCAGCCGGCCGACATTTTGATAACCGGAATTTCCGATCACCAGCGCGACGCGCTTGTCCGCCAATGCGGCGCCGCTCCACGCCAGCGCAATCGTGACGACGAATCCCCAAACCGCCCGCATTTCAATGCCCCAGTTCCCAATACCTTGTTTATACTGTCGTTTTGCCAGACAACCAGCAACAATTATGAGCTACCGTGATGGAAGTCACAGTTTCCGGCAGGGGCCGGGCACGGCGGAGACTTACGGTGACACCTTGTAGGGCGGATCACGATCCGCCGTCATGAATCGACAAGATGGCGGGCTACACCGGAGCCTGTCATCGGGCCGCGCCTTGCGCGGACCCGGTCGGCTTCGACCCGCCCTGCGGGCTTGAGCGATCAGGAATAGTTCCGATCGTCGCGTGCTGATCTTTTGGTCCTGCAGGCGAGCCAGGCGCTGGAGCAGACGCCGGGATGGCTGCGGCCGCGCGCCCCTGTTGATAAATCCGGATTGCCCCCGCGAGAACGAAATTAGAACCTTTCCCGCAGTGAAACCGGACGCGTCGGCCGCTGGGTTGAGCGCACGTCGCCACCATTCCGCAGGAGGTCATGATGGGCAGGGAAAAGGCCAGGCAGGTGGTGATCGATTTCCTGGACAGCAGGCAGATCGATCAGAACGCCGACTACTGTCAGCGCGGCTGCAGGTTCGCAGGCTTGAGCGACGCTGACCTGGTGGCGAGATGGTTCACCGTTTTCAGGGCCATGGCCGACGCGCCCTTGGACCCGTCCTGCCTCGCCGAAACCATCGACGTCGAAGCGGAACTGGACCTTCGAAATATCGAGCGGCCCTACGACCAGGTCCAGCCTGAACTGGACCGATGGCTCGCCGCGACCGATGTCGTGTTGCAGGCCATCAAGCGCGATCCCGAGATGGCCAGCGACTTGATGGATTGGATGATCATGGAGTTGCGGGCGTTCGAAGAGGCGCGGATCAGGTCGAACTAGCGTTTTCCAGCGAAGTGGACGCGGTTCGCGTTAAGAAAACGCGTCCGTCCGTCGTGGCTCGAAGAGCAACGGCGGAAGGTGTAATCTGCCGTCTCCGCAGCCACGCGCTCGTCCCGCCGCTTCACGTCGCGCCACCACCCACCGCCTCCCGTCCAGCCAACACCGGCCGCAGCGCCAGCACCAGCGGAATGATCGCCACCGCCGTCAGCGCCGAAGCCGAGATGCCGACGGCCCGCGAGGTGCGATCCGCCAGCAGGCCGTAGCCGATTGGCGCGAACCCGCCCATCACGATGACGCCCGTATAAAACAGTGCGAACGCGCGGCCGGTGTCGCCGCGCGGCGCCAAATCCGGAACGGTGCCGTACAGCACCGAGGAGGTGCCGTTCAACACGATGCCGAGCAGCGGCAGCACGGCGAGCATCGCGCCGAGCGGCAGCACCAGCGTCGTCATCATCAGCGCCGCCGTCGCCGCTTCGGTGGCGATCACGCTGGCGACGACGCCGAGCCGCTGGCCCAGCCAGCCGCACACCGCCTTGCCGAACGCGCCGCCGATGAACAGCAGCGCCAGGCCGACGCCGATAGTGGTCTCGGTGCCGCCCTTGGCGTGGACGAGAAACGGCAGGAACAGCAAATACCCCATGCGCGGCGCGGTATCGAGCGCGCCGATGGCGAGCAGCAGGCGAAAGCCTTTGCCGTCTTCGGCCTTTGCTTGAGCCCTGCCGGCACGTCTCTGTTCAGCCGCAGGCGCGATCACCGGTTGGCGCGGCACCAGCCAAAACAGGATCAATGCGACCGCCAGCCCCAGCACGGCCGTCAATCCGACCACCGACCGCCACGCCAGCACCGGCAGCAGCAGCGCGACGAGGGCAGGGGTCCGGCTGCGCCGCCTCGAGATCGGGCAGGCGCGGCAGCAGCCAGCGCGACGCCAAGGATTGCGTGAGGCTCAGCCGCAGCGGATGACGGTCGCGCTGCAGCCGCAGTCCGGTGAGCGTGGCTTCCAGGCTGACCAGGAATTGCCGGATGATCGGCGCCAGCGCGTCGCCGGCGGCCGTCAGCTTCAGCGACCGTCCGCGCTCGAACAGCTTCCTGCCCCACAGTTCTTCCAGGTGCTGGATCTGGTGGCTGATGGCGCTCTGGGTGACGTTCAGTTCCTCGGAGGCGGCCGTAAAGGTGCGGTGCCGCGCCGCCGCCTCAAAGGCGCGCAAGGTCGGGGTGGGGGGCAGGTCTCGCATCGGCCGCTCCGTGGGGTCGGGCGGCCAGCATATGAGTGTTTGGTCATAGGGCAACGGGGGTGTTTTGCTGGAAGTAAAGCCGTCGCAAGTTTCAAACGGCGTCATTTCCCGATGCGCATTTGCGCATCGGGGGCGCGGCAACCACGCAGGTCGGCCGCGCAAGCCCGCAATCCCGAGTGCGGCGATCACGACACGGGAGCGCCAATCCTTACAAGCCTTATGGCGCGAAAAACTTCAGAAGTGCTTCGGCCGTTTCCGCCGGCCGCTCCTCGACCAGCCAATGGCCGCACTCCGGAATGCTGCCACCCGAGACGTTGGTGGCGAATTCCTCCAGCATGGCGACGATCCTCGGTCCCCATCGGTGTTCTCCGCCCAAGCCGAGCACCGGTATCGTCAGGGGATTTCGCTTCCAGCCGAGCGCGTTGGCGTGGTCCGCCGGAAAGGCGCGATACCACTCGAGGCCAC
>JAQGJF010000398.1 GCA_028290765.1 Tardiphaga sp. | reverse complement strand
CTGATGTTCGCCTCGATCATCTCGGGCGCGCTGATCTCATTGCTGCTGTTCTATCTGGCACCGTTGCCGCTGATGGTCGCAGCACTCGGCTGGGGACCGGCGGGGGCCGCGATCGGCGGAATCGCCGCCGGCACCGGGCTCGGTGCGATCTTCGGCATGCCCTATCTGATGGCCTTTGTTCTCACCCTCGCGATACCGGCATGGTGGCTCGGACATCTGGCCTTACTCGGCCGGCCGATACCCGCCGCCGCGTCCTCCGGAAACGGGGCAGCCGCCATAGCACCGACCATGGAATGGTACCCGGTCGGCCGCATTCTGATCTGGTGCGCCGGCTTTGCGGCATTGACCACGCTCGCCGCTTTGCTCACCCTCGGCACCGACGGCACGACCATCAGCAGCACGCTGCGGCGAGGCCTGCTGCGCATGATCGGCCCGCGAAATTCCAGCCCCGCCGACGGCGACGTCGACGCGTTGATCGACGCGCTGGCGATGATCGCGCCGGCTGCGGCGGCGATCGTTGCGATCATGACCTTGACGCTCAATCTCTGGCTGGCCGCGAAAATCACCGCGACCTCGGGCCGGCTGCACCGTCCATGGCCCGAGTTGAAAGCCGCCGCATTGCCGCCGATGACATTGGCCGCCTTGTCGGTGGCGATCGCGTTGTGTTTCACCGGCGGATTGCTCGCGATCATTGCCCAGATCGTCAGCGCGGCGCTGCTGATGGCCTACGCACTGATCGGCTTTGCCGCGCTCCACACCCTGACGCTCGGGATCAGAAGTCGCGCGCTGGTGCTCAGTTGCACCTACGCGGTGGTGCTGGTGTTCGGCTGGCCCATCCTGGCGATGGTGGGGCTCGGTCTTGCCGACGCCTTTTTCGGATTTCGCCAGCGCTATCTACGAGGCCGGCCACCGCCTGCGCCAGTGTCCTGACAATTTTCCCTTTCCTCAACCCCAACACCTCAAAGACCAACAGGAGAAAAACATGGAAGTCATTTTGCTGGAACGTGTCGCCAAGCTTGGCCATATGGGTGAAGTCGTCCGCGTCAAGGACGGTTTTGCCCGCAACTTCCTGCTGCCGCGCGGCAAGGCGCTTCGCGCCACCACCGACAACCGCGCCAAGTTCGAAGGCATGAAGGCCGATCTCGAAGCCCGCAACCTGCAGGCCAAGGGCGAAGCCGCCAAGGTCGCCGAGAAGATCGATGGCCGCAACGTCGTCGTGCTGCGTCAGGCCTCGGAAACCGGACAGTTGTTCGGATCGGTCTCGGTCCGCGACATCATCGCGTCGTTCGAGAGCGACGGCGTTACCTTCAGCCGCAGCCAGGTGTTGCTCGATGCGCCGATCAAGACCATCGGCCAGCACAAGATCGAGATCGCCATCCATCCGGAAGTCGAAGTTGGCGTCACCGTCACCGTCGCGCGCAGCGCCGACGAGGCCGCGCGCATCAACCGCGGCGAAGACATCTCTACCCGGCAGGAAGACCAGGACGCCGCCGCCGAGGCGCTTGCCGCCGCCGGAGAGTTCTTCGATCCGGAAGCCCAGCACGGCGACGACGCGCCGGAAGAAGCCTCCGCCGAGAAGTAAGGCGCACGCTCGTTCCAGAGCGTCCGCACATCACCCGACAGCAAAGCCCGGCCTGATCAGGCCGGGCTTTTTGTTGACCGGTCGTCCGGCATCATTGTCGATGCCGGGAATTTATTGCGAGATCGGTGGCGCCGGCGGCCCGGCGGGAGCCACTGGCGGCGCCGGTGGCGCGGAGGCCTCCGCGGCAGCCGATGCCGGCTTGGCAGCTTGAGGCGGCGCCGCGGCCGGCGGTTCGGAAGCGACCGAGGCCGCCGGCGATGCCGGGGCCGGTGTTGTCGTCTGCGACGGCTTGGCCTCGCCCTCGGTCGGCTTCGGCGCCGGAGTAACCGCTGGTACCGGATCGGCTCTCAAAGACGTCTCGCCCCGGCTCGCCTCACCCTTGGCAGTCTCGGGCTTTGCCGCCTCGGTTCCGGCTCCCTCGGGCTTGGTGGCTTCGGTTTTGGCGGTCTCAGGCTTGCCCTCGTCCGCAGGCTTCGCGCCACCGGTTTTGGCCCCCTCATCCTTGGGGGCCACTTCGGTCTTCGCGGTATCGCCCTTCGGCGGCTCGTCCTTGGCCGGCTCGGTTTTGGCGGCACCGGCATCGTTCTTGGGCGGTTCTTCCCTGCCCGGCTTGCCCCGTTTGCTCAACTTCTGCTTGGCCGACAATGGCCTCCCCCCGGGACCGGTGTCTTCGGTCGCGGCCGAGGGCGGCTGCCCCTCGCCGGCCGGCTTGGCCGCCTCGGGGGTGTCCGCGCCCGGCCGGGCAAGCCGCTTGGCGTTGCGTCCAGGATGCGCGCCAGGCTCGCCCCTGGGTTCCCCCTGCTGGGCCGCCAGCCCATCCGCGTCGGGCTTGCCGGCGTCGCCGGGACGCGGCCTGCGGCCGGGACGCGGTTCGGCCTGCTCCGTCGCCACGGCGGGCTTCGGCTCCGATTTCGCGTCCTTGCCCTGCTTGGTCAAGCCGCCGCCGGGCCGCGTATCGGTCGCACCGTTGGACAGCACATAGGCGCTCAACATCGCGGCCATCTCGCTGGAGGTGGTGTAATGCTGGCGCAGAAAGCCGGGCAGAGATCCCGGCGCCACCGTTTTGAGCAGGCCGCGCATGCCCTTGTGGCAGGCCGAACAGGTGCCGGCGAAAATCTGGGAGGGGCTTTTGCCGGCCTCGAGATTTTCCGCCTGCACCGGGATCGCCGTCAAACAGCCGATCAGAAGCATCACCGTCGCTATAATGAGCGCTCGGCTCAACATTCTTGCTCTCCAGATGCGAAAATCGCGCGAGCGCCTGGGTTCGAGGTTCGCCTGCCAGAGAACCTCCGAGCCACCACACCGGCCGCGGCGGTCACCTTTTAGCCGATTATCCCGCGAATGGAAGCGCACATATGACGCAACCGCGTGAACGGAACAATTCGAGATATCCGCCTTGCGGCCAATGCACTGGCGGAGGCGTTCGACCATTATTATTATACTCTTGCCGGGTAGGAGTGGGACAATCTTGATCTCGTGCATGGCGGGACGGACAATATTCTAGCGTGCGCGTGATCGGTCACCGTGGGGACTTCCATGGACCGTTTGTTGCGATTTTTTATGAGCCGGTTCATCCGGCGTGGTTCGATAACGTTCGCGACCGCGAGCGGGGCCACGTTCACCTGCGGGGACGGTACGGGCGACCCGGTCGCGGTACGGTTCCTGACCAAGGCGGCCGAGCAAAGGATCCTCCTCGATCCCGAACTTGCGCTGGGTGAGCTCTACATGGACGGCACCCTCGTGATTGAGCGCGGCACGATGGCCGACGTGCTCGCGGTCGCGCTCAACCAGCCCGACATGCTGCCACGCTGGGCCAAACTGCAATGGTGGCTGCGCTATTTGGTCCGCCACGCCCAGCAGTTCAATCCGCCCGGCCGCTCCAAGAACAATGTGGAGCGTCATTACGACCTCGATGGGCGGCTCTACTCGCTGTTTCTTGACGCCGACAAGCAATACAGCTGCGCCTATTTCGAACGGCCCGACGCGACGCTGGACGATGCCCAACTCGCCAAGAAGCGCCATCTCGCCGCCAAACTCCTGATCCGGCATGGCCACCGCGTCCTCGACATCGGCTCTGGTTGGGGAGGTCTCGGCCTGTATCTGGCGGAAATGACCGGTGCCGACGTCACCGGCGTCACGCTGTCGAGAGAACAATTGCAGGTGGCAAATACGCGTGCCGGCGAGAAGAACCTGGCATCGTCGGCCAGGTTCCTGCTGGAGGACTATCGCGACATACCCGGCCCGTTCGATCGCGTGGTGTCGGTAGGCATGTTCGAGCACGTCGGCGTCGATCATTACGACACCTATTTCAAGCGCTGCGCCGAGCTCATGAGCGACGACGGCGTGATGCTGCTGCACTCGATCTGCCGGTCGGAAGGCCCCGGCATCACCAACCCCTGGATCGCAAAATACGTTTTTCCCGGCGGCTATATCCCGGCCCTCTCCGAAGTGGTGCCGGCGATCGAGCGCGCCGGACTCCTGATCTGCGATATCGAAATCCTTCGGCTGCACTACGCGGAAACCCTCAAGGCGTGGCGCGAGCGTTTCCTGGCGCGGCGGGAGGAAGCAGTGCGGCTTTACGACGAGCGCTTCGCGCGGATGTGGGAGTTTTATCTGGCCTCGTCCGAAATGTCGTTCCGCAAGCAGAACGTGATGGTGTTCCAGATCCAGCTCACCAAGCGCCAGGGGGTGGTGCCGATGACGCGGGATTACATCACGCGCGAAGAGGCCAAACTGCGCGAGGTGGAGCATGGTCTGCGTCCCAAACTTCAGCTCGCGGGTGAATGAGCCGATAGCCGCCGTCCGGGGCGCGACAACGGCCGGCCGGTTCAGTGGAGGCGCCGGGAATCCGGCTCCCGGAGGCTTCGCGGCGGCGCCGGCCGTGCGAGCTGGGCCTTGAACGCCGCCAACACTCGGTCCTCGCAGGGAACCGCGCGAAGATTCGTTTGGGATGTTTTCTCGAACGTGTCGACCAGGATCGACAGCCATGACCTGACGCTGACGCCGGCACGCCAATTCCGCGAGGAGATCCGTCGGTACTGGAACATTGTCTAGCTCTCGCCTTTCCGGTGGCTTTCCGGGTTTGGACCAACCCCGACCGGTCGAGTCGGTTCGGCGACATTGGTCAAAAATTTTTCAACAAATGTGATTTGGCTCACAGAAGGAAAATTCCGGTCGTCCTAAACCGGCAGCATGATCAAGAACCCACCAAAACCGTCTCCCAAACTGTCGACCAGCGTCGCTATCGACTACGCGTTGATCGCCACCAGTGTGACGGCCGGCCTGATCGCGTTGATCTATCTCATCTTGATATGATCTCGCCCTGCTCTGGCCGCCTCCGGTGAAACGCGTCACCGTCTGAATGAGTGTGCGTGTCGCACTGCAAGGTTCAGCCCGCGGCGAAATTTTCTCAAATCATTGAAGAAAAATTCGGGGTTCCCATCGCGCCCCGAAATGGCGTCAAGCGCAATGCGCCATGACCGGGTTTCATCCACTGAATTTGATTCGAATCGTGCATAATGGGTCGATCCAGCTTTCACTCCGAGCTGGAGTAGCGCTTTATGCGCCCCCCGCATCCGACCAATCCGAAGAACCGTTCAAAGCCATGGCCGCATTCGATTCCAACGTTCTGAAACTTGCTCCCGACGCGAACGCTCCGGCCTACCGGACCGCGCCGCACAATATCGAGGCCGAACAGAGCGTGCTGGGCGCCATCCTGGTCAACAACGATGCGTTCTACCGGGTGTCGGACTTCCTGGAACCGAAGCACTTCTTCGAACCGATCCATCAAACCATCTTCGAGACTGCCGGCAGCCTGATCCGCGCCGGCAAGGTCGCCACCCCCGTCACCCTGAAGACGTTCGTTCCCGCCGACACCGACATCGGCGGCATGACCGTCGGCCAATACCTCGCCCGCCTCGCCGCCGAGGCGACCACCATCATCAACGCCCATGATTATGGCCGGACGATCTACGAGCTGGCGCTGCGCCGCGATCTGATCCGGATCGGCGAGGACATGGTCAATGTCGCCTTCGACGCGCCGGTCGATTTCGCGCCGCGCGCCCAGATCGAGGACGCCGAACGCCGGCTGTACGAACTCGCCGAATCCGGCCGCTATGACGGCGGCTTCCAGCGCTTCTCGCAGGCCATGAAGACCGCGCTCGACATGGCGGCCAACGCCTACAGCCGCGACGGCAGGCTGTCGGGCATCGCCACCGGGCTGCGCGAGCTCGATGCCAAGATGGGCGGCCTGCAGCACTCCGACTTGATCGTCCTCGCCGGCCGTCCCGGCATGGGCAAGACCGCGCTGGCCACCAACATCGCCTACAACATCGCCCGCGCCCACCGCGCCGAATTGCAGCCCGACGGCACGCAGAAGACGGTCAATGGCGGCGTCGTCGGCTTCTTCTCCTGCGAAATGTCGGCCGAACAGCTCGCCACCCGTATTCTCGCCGAACAGACCGGCATCGCCTCGAGTGCGATCCGCCGCGGCGGCATCACCGAGAGCGAGTTCGAGAAGATCCGCGACCACACCATCGAACTGGAACACCTGCCGCTCTATGTCGACGAAACCGGCGGCCTGTCGATCTCGCAACTGACCGCGCGGGCGCGACGCCTGAAGCGGCAGAAG
>JAQGJF010000365.1 GCA_028290765.1 Tardiphaga sp. | reverse complement strand
TCCAGCAGGTACCGGTCGACCTTGAGCGTGCCGAAGCACTGCTCCGCGATCCCCTCGTAGCTTCCCTCGCTGATCCATTCGCTGCGCGCGTTGCCGCGGCAGATATGGATGCCGATCAGCGTGTCCTTGTGTTTTGAAGCGATGCACTGGTTGAGCAGCTCGAGATAGCGCGCCAGCCGCTGTTCGGGTTTTTCGCCGTCGGCTTCGATCTCGGCGCGCAGCTTGGGGCTGAGAAAGTAGGTCATCAGCGGATCGTCGATCTGGATATAGCGGCAACCAGCGCTTTCCAGCTGCGCGATCTCGGCGCGGTAGACCGCCGCCAGGTCGTCGAAGAATTGTTCGATGTCGGGATAGGCCTGTGTCGAGACCGACGCCCGCCCGCCATGGAAGTGCATGCGCGTCGGCGAGGGAATCGTGACTTTCGCAGGTTTGCTCGTCACCGAGGCCAGATAGCGATAGTCGGGCGCGACGATCGGCCCGTCGACGGCAATCTTGCCGACGGTGCGGACCATCTTCGGGATGTAGCTCTGATCGAACGAGACCGCCCCCGATCCGCTGGAGATTTCGACGCCGCGGAGTTTGGCGACGAAATCGATCCACCAGTTCTCGCGGCGATATTCGCCGTCGGTCACGACGTCGAGCCCGACGTCCTGCTGCATGGCGACGACCTCGCGGATCGCCTGGTCTTCGACGGCGCGCAAGGCGGCGGCCGTGATGCGGCCTTTCGCGAAATCGTTTCGCCTCGACAACAGATGGTCTGGCCGCAGAAAGCTGCCGACCGTTTCGGCACGGGGGTGAGACATGCAATATTCCTCGACGTTCAGCGGGCCGGGTCCTTGACCGCCGGAGTGGTTTCGAACTCGACATTGTGGAGTTCACCGTCCAGCCGTTCGACCTTGCGCATGTAGATGTTCTGGACGATGTCGCGCGTCGCCGGATCGATCGAAATGGGTCCGCGGGGGCTTTCCCATCGCATCCCCTTCATCGCATTGACCAGCGCCGGTCCGTCGGAGGTGCCCTTGGTGGCGTCGAGCGCGCGGTAGATCAGCTCCATGCCATCATAGGCCGCCACCGAGACGATGTTCGGCCGGCGGTTGCCGTTGGCGGCCTTGAACGCCTCGACGAACGCCTTGTTCTGCGGCGATTTGTGCGCCACCGCATAGGGCCCGCCGGAAATCACGCCGAGCACGGCATCTCCCATGCCGTTGAGAACGTCATCGTCCATCACGTCGCTCATCGCCACGATCTTGATGCCGGACTTGTCCATGCCGCGTTCGATGAACTGCTTGGCAAATATCGCGCCGACGCCGGCCGGCACGAACGCGAAGATCGCTTCCGGCGACGCATCGCGCGCGCGCTGCAGGAACGGCGCAAAATCCGGATTGACCAGCGGCGGACGAAGCCGCTCGATCATTTTCCCGCCGGCCTGCTCGAAGGATTGCCCGATCCATTTCTCGGCATCGAGGCCGGGCGCATAGTCCGACACGATCGACACCGCGGTCCTGATGCCGTTCTTCGCCGCCCAGCCGCCGATGACGTTGGCGATCTGCGGGATGGTCTGGATGGTGCGGACGATATAGGGCGACCGATCGACCACCACCGACGTCGAAGCGACGGTGACGATCATCGGGACCTTGGCCTCGGTCGCCAGCGGCGCTACCGCGAGCGCGATCGGCGTCAGGCCGAAGCCGAGCAGGATGTCGACCTTGTCGAGCACGATCAGTTCCTGGGCGATCCGCTTGGCGGCGTCGGTGACGCCGCCGTCATCCTTCAGCACGACCTCGATCTTCTTCCCGGCCACGGCGCTGCCACGCTGCTTGAGAAAGAGCTGGACCGCGGCGTTGGCTTGCCAACCGGTCGACTGGAACGGGCCGGTCATCGGCAGCAGCAGCCCGATCTTGAAGGTGTCTTGTTTTGAAGCGTCTTGTTTTAACGAGTCTTGCGCGCTTGCCGCTGGTGCCGTCAGGAGGCTCATGGTCACTCCGGCCATAGCGGCAAACCTGATCAATCCGCTCATGTCTCCGCCCCCGAAATTTGGTTATTCGTTATGGCCTCCATCTTCATTGGGATCCAATCGAAGTCAATCGGGGATTTGGCCGGCGAGTTTTGATCATTTTGGGATCCAATAACGACAAAGGGGATCCCATCTGCTACGGATACTTAAATCCGGGCTCCGAGTGGAAATCATGCGACAGCAACCCCAGGCGACCTTGCGCATTCGTGAAATGATCCTGCGCGGCGAGCTGTCGCCCGGTCAGCGGGTCGCGGAGTCCGCCATCGCACAACAGTTCGGTCTTTCGCGGACACCTATTCGCCAGGCGCTGCCGGCGCTCGCCGAGGAAGGCCTGCTGGTGCGCATTGGAAAACGCGGTTACGCGGTGCGCGTCTTCACGATCGGCGAGATCGTCACGGCGCTCGACGCGCGGGCCACCCTTGAAGGGATGGTGGCGCGGCTTCTGACCGAGCGCGGCGTGTCGAATGCCTTCATTCGCGGCTTGAAGCGATGCCTCGACCAGGGCGACGACCTGTTCGCGAAAGGCAGCCTCGAGAAAAGCGACGAGATCTCCTATGGCGAGATGAACGAGCGGTTTCACCATTCGATCGTGGAAGCGCTCGAGAACAACATCATCAGCGATCTGATCGGGCGGCTGCATCGCGTCCCGTTCGTGGCGCCGCTCACCATCGCGTTCGACCGCAAAGAGCCGAAACAGATCTACGATCTTCTGTATCACGCCCACCGCCAGCACCACGCCATCACCGATGCGCTGGAAAACGGCCAGGGCGCGCGCGCCGAAGCGCTGCTCAAGGAACACGTCTATTCGCAGAAGCAAAGCATGAACCTGGCCGAGCATCGGCCGGGGATGCAGCATTCGGCGTTGTCACCGATGTCAGCCGGGCGGAACTGAGCCGCGCCTCTCTCATGCATTGTTCGGCGTTTGCAGTCCGGAACCTGCTGCCTA
>JAQGJF010000346.1 GCA_028290765.1 Tardiphaga sp. | reverse complement strand
CTATGCCGTAGCGGTGACGCCGCATGTGGCCGGGCTGATCGATCCGCAAGATCCCGACGACCCGATCGCGCGGCAGTACCTTCCGGATGTGCGGGAATTGGAGCAAACGCCAGGCGAGAACGCCGATCCGATCGGCGACCATGCCCATTCGCCGGTGGCCGGCATCGTGCACCGCTATCCGGACCGGGTGCTGTTCAAGCTGGTTCATGTTTGCGCGGTGTATTGCCGGTTCTGCTTTCGCCGCGAGATGGTCGGGCCGGGCAAGGAAAGCGCGCTGTCGCAGGACGCCTATGCCAAGGCGCTCGATTATATTCGCGGTCACAGCGAAATCTGGGAGGTCATCCTGACCGGCGGCGATCCTTTGATGCTGTCGCCGCGGCGGCTCGCCGAGATCATGGCGGACCTCGCCGCGATCGATCACGTTAAAATCATCCGAATTCACACCCGCGTGCCGGTCGCCGATCCGGCGCGGATCAGCGACGAGATGGTTTTGGCGCTCAAGGTCCACGGCGCGACGACCTGGCTGGCGCTGCATGCCAATCACCCGCGGGAGTTGACCGGCGCCGCGCGTGACGCCTGCGGCCGCATCGTCGACGCCGGCATTCCCATGGTGAGCCAGTCGGTGCTGCTGCGCGGCGTCAATGACGATGCGGTGACGCTGGAAGCCTTGATGCGGGCCTTTGTCGAATGCCGGATAAAACCCTATTACCTGCATCATGGCGATCTGGCGCCCGGCACCGCGCATCTGCGCACCACGCTGGCGGAGGGCCAGGCGCTGATGCGGGCGTTGCGGGGGCGCGTTTCAGGCCTGTGCCAGCCGGATTACGTGCTGGATATCCCCGGCGGCTTCGGCAAGGCGCCGGTCGGGCCGGAATATTTGTCGCAGGAACATTCCATATCTGGGACAGATTATTCGTCCCGGACAAGTGAACCGCAGCCGGAATCGCGCTATCGTATCGTCGACTATTGCGGCGACGTGCACCTCTATCCTCCGGAGCCGTGAGGCTTGCCATGATGACTGGGGAAGGGGAGCCGCCGGAAGAGCAGGGCAACCGCAACGTGGAAAATGCGGTGCTGTTGGGTTTTTTCATCGTGCTGGTGGCAGCCGGGATCTGGCTGCTCGGCACCATGGCGGATGTCCGCAAGGTGCAGGACTGCGCGGCGCAGGGCCGGCGCAATTGCGGAGCGATCGAAATGCCGGAGCGTTCGCGATGAACGACATTCGGAAAAACGACTGTCGGAATGGTGGGAGAAGTGCGATGCGAAAATGGACCAATGCTAATCTGATCGTGGCCAATCTGATCGCTGCGGCGGCTTTCCTGGTGCTGCTCGGCGGCCCTGCCGCGTTGGCGCAGAACAACGCGCGCACCGGCAATTCAACGACGTCCGGAACGTCCTCCCGTTCGGGCGGCGGCCCGCTCGAGGCGCCGGTCGGACATCGCCAGCCCCGCGCCGGCGACGTGCCGTCGGAGAAGGGCGTCACCAAACTCGACGCCGAAGACGCCGCCCTCGACCGCAAGATCAAGAGCATCTGCCGCGGCTGCTGAGCATCCACGAGGTCGAGCTCGTAGCCCGGATGAGCGGAGCGACATCCGGGGCAACCTATCAGCCTGTTGCGTCCCGGATATCGCTGCGCTCATCCGGGCTACAAGCTTCCCGATAACTCAACTATTCCGCGCGGCCAGCGCCATGCCGATCAGCGAGGCACCGCCGAACAACAGATTGATGCCGACCAGAAGACCGATCGCCCATTCCGCCGAGCCGGGGAGCCCGGCGATGATCATGGCGGCAATCAGGATGTCCAACAGGCCGGAGAACAGCATCCAGCTCCAGCGTTCGGACAATTCGCGGCGGTGCTCCAGCGCATACATGATGGTGGCGACGCCTTCGGCCAGGAAATAGGCGCCGACCACGATGGTGAGGGTCAGCGTGCCTTGCATCGGCCGGGCCAGCAGCACGATCCCGGCGACGAGAGCCAGCACCGCCGAGATCAGCGACCACCAGAAACCCGGCATCTGGCGGGCCCAGAACGTCAATGCCAGGCCGGCGATGCCGCTGATCAGGAACATCCAGCCCAAAAATATCGTGACGGCAAGGCTCGCCAACGGCGGGACGATCATCGCGGCCAATCCGAGGATGACGAGCAGGATGCCTTCGAACAGGAACGCCTTCCAGTGCGCGCGAACCGCCGCGCTCACTTTCGCTTCAATACTGGGAAGATCTTGGTGAAGGGTCATGACAATTCTCCTGATGCCGATAACGGAAGCGGAGTGGCTGCGATTATACAGCCTCGGCTAGCGCGGCGGGATCAAAATCGTTCGCAGGACAGCGCCTCAGCTTCGGCTGGACGCCAAGGGCAGGTTCGGATCTGCGCGCTGCAGCTTGCCACGGCCGAGATAGTAGACCGCCATCGCCAGCAGCAACAGCGCGATGCCGATGGCGATCGACGCAAACCCCACCGGCACCAGAACGATCGCGATGTTCTTTTCAGGGTTGGCCAGCCAATGATGGATCGATCCCAGCACGAACACCGCCCCGGCAAAGCCGGCGCCGCCGCCGACCACCAATAGCCCCCACATGCTGCGCAGATAGCGCAGTTTGGCACGCGACGGTTCGGTGCGCGGTGTGTGATGGGCGCCGATCCGCCATACCAGCCGCGCGGCCAGCGTGATGGTGCCGAACCCGATCAGCATGCCGGAGGATTCCAGGATCAGCCGTAGCGTGTCGCTGGCGTCGGGGTTTTGCTTGAGCGCCAGCAGCGGGAAGTCGAAGGCGGCATGCAGGCCGATCGGCGCCAGCAGGATCAACACCCAGGTCCGGATCCGCGCCCAGTCCTTGTCACGGCGGTGCGCCCCCAGTGCTGCGCCGGAGCGCGCAATCGCGATATAGGCGCCGGCGATGATGCCCAGCGCGCCGTGGAACGGCACGGTCAGCACGCTGCGCAGCAGCGCCAGCGACCGCCACATCTCCGGATAGGCCGAGAGGTAGACGATGTTCTCGTAGGCCGCGAAACCGAGTCCCACCGCGGCGCCATAGACCACGGTATCCATCGGGTCCGCGAACGGCCGGCGCCGCGCCGAGATGACCGCGATGACCAGGATCTTGACCAGTTCCTCCGGCGCCGCGACCCCGAAAATCGAACGCAGCGCCAGCGACAGCCAGGGGCTGTCGCTGACCGTGAGAATATGGGCGAACGGCGCCCGGGCGAGACCCAGCAGGGAAATGCTCGCGGCGCCCATCATGAACGCGGCCCAGACCAGGATCGGCGGCACCGGACTCGCATCG
>JAQGJF010000341.1 GCA_028290765.1 Tardiphaga sp. | reverse complement strand
ATTGTTCAGCTCTTTTCCTATGATCGAGTACACACGGGACCGATCTTGCTCTGTGATCGCTGCGCCTGGATTCAGCGGCTGAAGCGGTTGAGATTCGATTTTGGCCATCTGATGCTTCCTCGCATGTCAGCACTTGATATGTCTTCGCAGCCCCGGGGAGGCCACATAAGGAAAGCGCACGTGTCAGTCACTGCAAGTTCAATAGCCTGAGGTACAGCGTGCCAAGTCTATAGTTTTGAACGAATTCATTTCTTCTTCTCGCGTGCCCTTCAAAGATTGCCATGGAAGGAATGGGCTGGCGGGAATCAAACGAGCGCGATTCCTTTCCGTCCGTGAAATAGCAGCACCCCGGCTTTCCATAGACGGTCACAGACACTTCGCGGTCTTCCGGATAGATAAAGTATGTTGTTACCGATAGCCCGAAGTCCTTAGACGCGATCACGCACTGCTTTGCATATTCGCAATGGTCGATTTTTCCGGTTTCGATTTTGCCGCCGATATCGAGTGCGTAAGCGACTGTGTAATCGCCTGCAAATGCGTTTGCGCTCAGAATGAACAGCAGGAGTATTACGAACGTTACGCGCGAACGAATCGCGACCGTCCACCCAGAATTATCACCGATAGCCACCTGGACTCCTGCCTTTTTCGAGTTTGCGAATGATTCTGGCTGTTGTTCCGGCAACGCAGTCCACATTCCGCCAAATCTAGACGCGATCCCGGATCGCTTGCAATCGCTTCAGTAAAACCGAACGAAGATATTTTGGCGGCGCACTTCGGCAGTGGCGCGGTGACTCACCCGTGTGGCGTGATGGCTATGCGTCGCGCCTCCTCATCCCCCATCGGCCGCTTCGCCTTGACCGCCGTTGGAAGCGTTCTCTAGACCTGAATCAAGGATCATAGATCACCCGTTGAAAGCCAAACTGGCGGCGAAAATCAAACCGGGCTGCCATTTCATCGACCTCGGCCTGGCTTTCCGGGTAAGCCTCGTAAGAGACGTTCGTCTTAAAGAGATTATTGTGAAATCGGGGATTCCACATCCATACAGCACTGGGAAACCTGCCCGTTGCGTCCAGCATGTTCTTGAGTGCTCTCCTGACATGAACGCTTTGCGGCCAGTCGAATCCGGGCCCGAACCTGCTGGGGTCGAGGGCCCTCTCTTTGAAAAATTGAAGGCTTAAGTCTTCAACCTGCGCATAAAGCGTTCGTATTTCCGTTGAAGCGAGCGGACATAGCGAGCTCTGCAACGCCGCCGGCCCATCGTCATCAGATGATTTCATCTCAAAACACGCAGGCAAGCCATCGTAACCCTTGTAGGCATGGTGCCACGCAACGATGGAGCTCTTGCGAACCACCGTTTGGTCTGCCGTAACAAAAAGGTAGGCGGCACAGGCCGAGATGCAATAATCGTAAACAACGACAATGGCGCGCCTGTCGCGAACCAAATTCGCAAGGGCGATCGCCGTGACGGGGCTGCCGCCAGGGCTTCGAACGACGAACAGGCCGTTCTCCTTCAGGTTCTTGACCGAAGAGAGGTCCTGGTCGTCTACAATTTCGCCGTCAAAGCATAAGATACTCTGGTCGTCGCTGAGCGCGATGGGACGTGTTACGTCGCCCCGACAATACTCCACCGCGTCTTCATAGGCGAACTTCTCGGAAGTGGCGCTGGCATCTCCGATTTCGCAAATCAGTGACACGAAAAGTAATACGCAAAGACATGCGAACGTGCGCTGGCTGCGGCAGCGTTTCACATATCGTCGCCGCGGTCTTCCGGTGAGGCATGATCCAGGTGCGGCAGCGGTTGAGAAGCTTTGTCGGGCCGTCCTCGTGCGCGCCAAGCGTAGCCGCGCCGGGAGAAACCGGCACGGATGGTCATACGACATCGACAGATCCCCGCTGGATGACGACCGGACAACCCTAGGGTTGCGTGCAATCGTGTCACACGTAAGGCAGCTGTCTATGGCTCGCGCCGACAATGGATTGGCAGGGTCGTCACTACGCAACGGACGCACGCGGAGATGAGCGCATCGCGGGAGCAAGTCGACATCGCGACATGCGTGGAAAGAGCCAAACTCCGACATTCCGGGCGACCGGCTGTCGGCTCGCCCGCAATTCCGACAAAATGCCTGCGCCTGCTGGTGGACTGCCTATCTCGTTTTGGGATGAACCAGGCTGCGGCCGAGGGCGGGATAGAGAAGGTATTCACCTCGTCGCGGGTTGAGCGGACGATGGAGCAGCAAATGGGGCGCGGTATTTTGTGTTGGTCGACGATTGCGCTACTCGCTGTGGGCTCCTGCGGAAACAATTCTTTCGCCGGTCCACTCGAGGACGGCTTGGCGGTGCCCGTGGAAGACGATGCTTGCACCAAGGAAGTCGTCCCTTTGCGCAAGGATGCGGAGGAGCGCGGCGAGTTGATCAGGGCTGCGAGCGCGCGCCGCGCGCCGCCGGACGAAGCCTGCAAGTTGATCAACGGTTACGCTCAGTCCGAAATCAAGCTGATCAGATATTTCGAAACTAGCGCGGCGAAATGCAGAATTCCGCCGGAGGTCGCCGACCAGCTCAGGGTTAGCCACAAAAACACCGAGGCCATGCGGAAGACGGTCTGCGCGGCAGCGCAACAGGAGCCGGGAAGAGAACCTGCTGGACCGGTCGGCGACTTCGATGACGTCGCACCCCGGCGCGTCCGTTAGTCCTTTCAGGGCGGTTTTTGGTTTTCGCTAATTCCGATCTTCAAGGTTTGGAACAGAGCCCGTAGCCCGTAGGCCGGATTAGAGCCGGCTTGTCCGCCGTAGCTCAAAGAGCGACGTGTCCGCCGTAGCTCGCAGAGCGAAGGCGGAAGGCGGAAGGCGAAAGGCGCAATCCGCCGCCTGATGGCAAAGAGGAGGCGGGTTACGGCTTCGCCGACAACCCGCCCTACGAGCTCTCCTCCATTAACCCTGTCGGCAAACGCCCTGTACTTAGGTCAGGTTGTTACCTGCGCCGCCGCCAAGTTGCCTCATTAGATCGGAGAATTTCCACCGGCACTAATCCTGGTCGGAGGAGCATTATGCTGAGAATGGTGTTGTTGGGCCTCCTCATCCCATTGGGTGTAGGAGCACTAGCGGCAATGGAACTTAGAACTCCACCGCGTACTGCAGTACCAGTCGTGGAGCCCCTTGCCGAAACAACCGTAGGCATTTCCGATTCACATAGTGTGTTGGCGAAGGCCGATCGACTCGATATTGCCGATGCGAAGAGCGAAACGCCAAAGCAGCCTGGTCTGGTCGACGGACGCATTTCTCCGTCGGAAGCTGCCACCATCGGTTCTCCGGAGGTCCCGAGGATCATCAACCGCCATCGGAACGATCGCAAAACAAAGAAAGTAACTACCGCTGCCCTTCCTAAGTCAAAGCCAAGGATTACCGATGTCAGGCGATCTGCTATTCCCGATCGTTCAAAGGCCGCCAGCGACACCGAGCCCTGTCGGCTAAGCGCGTTTGGTGGCTTGCGTAAGGCTTTGAATTCATCCGGCTGCGAGATCTGATTCAGTTCAGTCCGTAGGATTGGAGCCGGCTTGTCGCCGTAGCTCGGGAGCGAAGATAGGCACGGATTTTCGGTTTGAAAATCTTCACTCGCGTACCCGAGGAGGTTAGGCAAGATGTGCCGATTGCAGGTGCCATGACCAACGAACCCTCCCGCTTCTTCTTGCAGGCCATCGATGCCGATCTTGGCTGTCCGGTCCTCGAAGCCGCGTTCGGACCACGCCCAGGCGGCCATCGAAAATGGCGGTGGCCAGTCAACGCGATGCGGACATTTCTCCTCAAGCAATGATTCCGCCGGGCGGCGTATAAATCTGTAACGGCACCAGGATGGCTTCGGCGGTAATTCCTCGCCGAAGCCGCGCCCGCGCGCGGCGGACCCGCTTGTGGCTTGGCTCCCAGCGGGGCGCGATCGGCGATGATGCCTATCGCCATCTTTCTCGATTTGGCGGTGCGGCGGCGGTGGCGGATAGCCAGAAAACCGCCTATCATTACGACATGCCAATCCTGGGAGGTGGGCATGGCGAGAAGACGCATCGGCATTCTCACGGGCGGCGGCGACGTCCCCGGCCTTAACGCGGTCATCAAGAGCGTGACTTAACGCGGCAGTGAGAACGACATCGAGGTCGTCGGTCTCCGCCGTGGTTGGGAGGCCCTCACGCACCTG
>JAQGJF010000304.1 GCA_028290765.1 Tardiphaga sp. | reverse complement strand
GGAATCGGTGTTGATGATCACCCCGCCACGGGCGCGCGCCAACTCCAGCGCCAGCGCCGACTTGCCGCTGGCGGTCGGCCCTGCGATAAGCACGGCAGCCCTGCTTTCCGGATCCAACCTCACATCATGTCTCTCGTCGCCACGCTCATCTGCAACCCCGCCAACCCCGCACTCGACTCGACGGTCGTGGACGGCGCTCGCGCCATTCTCCCCTCGCCCGGCCCAGCGCACTGGCTGTTCGACGAGGTCGCCGTCGACATTCCGTTCGCGGGCAGCGACGACATTGCCGCCGTCACCCGGCGATTGCGCGAGGCCAAGGGCGACCTGCCGATCGACATTGTGGTGCAGCCTCAGGCCAACCGGCGCAAGAAGCTTTTTCTTGCCGACATGGATTCCACCATGATCGGCCAGGAATGCATCGACGAACTGGCGGGTTTCGCCGGCCTCAAGGCCCATGTCGCCGCCATCACCGAGCGCGCCATGCGCGGCGAGATCGAGTTCGAGCCGGCCTTGCGCGAGCGCGTCGCGCTGCTCAAAGGCCTGCCGATCGGCGTCGTCGACGAGGTGCTGGCGCAGCACATCACGCTGACGCCGGGCGGTCCCGAACTGGTGAAGACCATGCGGACCCACGGCGCCTATACCTGCCTGGTCTCCGGCGGCTTCACGCTGTTCACCGAGAAGGTGGCCCAGATGATCGGCTTTCAGGAAAATCGCGCCAATGAACTGCTGGTCGCGGACGGCAAATTGTCGGGCCAGGTCGCCGAGCCGATTTTGGGCCGCGCCGCCAAGCTGGCAACGCTGGTGGATCTGCGCGAATCTTTCGACGTCGACAGCATCGACACGCTGGTGGTCGGCGACGGCGCCAACGATCTGGCCATGATCCAGAACGCCGGCCTCGGCGTCGCCTACCACGCCAAGCCCGCGGTCGCCGCCGCGGCGGCGGTGCGAATCGACTTCGGCGACCTCAGCGCGCTGCTCTATGCGCAGGGCTACAAGCGTTCGGAATTCGTGAGCTGAGAGTTTGAGCCGTCAGCGCGATTGCGCGGAAAGACGGCGGGAATTTTGCGAAGCCCGCAATTCCCGCATGGTGCGGCGGAGCCTGTATTGCGCGATCCGGGTCCAGCGGCGCGCGTTCTGCCACGCCTCCAGCGACATCACCCAATCCGTTGTCACGCGGTATTTTCCGTAAGCCCAGGCGAAGGCCGGAATCGACATCAGCTTGTCGCGGCTGATGCTGAACAGCCGTTCCACGAGCACGAGCTTGAGCAATTCACCGATAACGAAAACCGTGGCGCCCACTACCACATGGCCGGTTCCGGCCAGATAGACCGCCAGCGGCTTGACCGGCTCGAGCAGGACTACCGGAACCGCGAACAACAGCAGCGTGGGATAGGGCCGCAATGAGACGATCCAGTTCCGCAACCAGCGGAACATCCAGTGTCCGCCCACCCAGCCTGAAATCCGCGCGGCCACAGGCAGCAACACAGCATCCACCAGAAAGTAGACGACGGCCAGCACGCCAACGATGGGTTTCCAGATGCGCTTCACGAGAATCCTCCAGGGGAATTCAAGGGAATTCAAAACCCAAACGCGGCCAAAGTTTCACCGTTTGATGATCTGAAATGAAGTGTGAGGATGGAACAATTTCGACGCTGCATTTCAGCGTCGTCCCGGCCTTCGCCAGGATGACGCGTTGAGGGTAGGTGCGAAAGCACCATCCATCGACGCGCGGTACAACCCGCCGCGCCCTACTGCACGCTCAGCGCCACGAAGCGCAATTCGCCATCCGCGTTCGACACCAGCAGCAGGATCGACTTTTTGCCGTCCTTTTTCAGCTGGTCGACGCGTTTCTTGACGTCGGCGGCGTTGGTGACGGCTTCCTGCGCCACCTCGACGATGACATCGCCGGCGCTGAGGCGTTTTTCGGCGGCGTCGGAGCCGGAGTCGACATTGGTGATGATGACGCCCTTGACGCTGTCCTTGATCTTGTAGCGGGTGCGCAGGTCCTTGCTGAGCCCGGTGAGATCGAGGCCGAGCGCCTTCTGCGTGGCCGGCTTCTCGGCGGCATCCGGCGAAGTCTTGACAGCGGCCTGCACCGCCTTGTCGCCGTCGTCGAGACGGCCGAGGGTGACCTGCTTGGTCTCTTCCTTGCCTTTGCGGATGACGACGACGTCGACCGCCTTGCCGACCGCGGTGTCGGCGACGACGCGCGACAGGTCCTTGGGCTCCTTGATCTCCTTGCCGTCGAAAGTGACCACCACGTCGCCGGGCTCGATGCCGGCGGGCTTGGCCGGGCCCTTGTCGTCGACGCCGGCGATCAGTGCGCCGCGCGCCGGCTTGATGCTGAGGCTCTCGGCGATTTCGTCGGTGACCTGCTGGATGCGGACGCCGAGCCAGCCGCGGCGCAGCTCGCCGAACTGGCGCAGCGAGTCGACCACGCCGGCGACGGTCTTCGAGGGCACCGCAAAGCCGATGCCGATCGAGCCGCCGGAGGGCGAGATGATCAGCGTGTTGACGCCGATGACCTCGCCGTCGAGATTGAACAGCGGGCCGCCGGAATTGCCGCGGTTGATGGCGGCGTCGGTCTGGATGTAGCTGTCATAGGGTCCGGAGTTGATGTCGCGGTTGCGCGCCGAGACGATGCCGGCGGTGACGGTGCCGCCGAGGCTGAACGGATTGCCGATCGCGATCACCCATTCGCCGAGCCGCAGTCTGTCGGAATCGCCGAACTTCACCGCGACCAGCGGCTTGGCCGGCTTGAATTTCAGCACCGCCAGATCGGTCTTTTTGTCGACGCCGACCAGCTCGGCCTTGATCTTGGTGCCGTCGTTCATGATGACGTTGATTTCGTCGGCGTCGGCGATGACGTGATTGTTGGTAACCACGATGCCCGAGGTGTCGATGATGAAACCGGAGCCCAGCGAGTTGGTCTTGCGCGGCTGCAGGCCGCCGTTCTTGTCGCTGCCGGGGGCGCCGCCGCGGCGGTTCTTGAAGAAGTCGTCGAAGAATTCCTCGAACGGCGAGCCCGGCGGCAATTGCGGCATCTGGCCCCGCTCGCCACCGCCGCCGCCTTTGGCTTCGACGGTCTGGGTGGTCGAGATATTGACCACCGCGTCGATCACCTTCTCCGCGACGTCGGCGATGCCGTCCGGGCCTCGCGCCAGGGCCGGCGCGGAAATCATGGCGCTCGCGGCGCCGAGGCAGAGGGCCGCCAGCAGCGGACGCAGGCGATGAGTCAACGTTGGAGTCGCAACGGACATGTTCGGAATGTCTCCTGAAAAAGGGTCGGCAGTTTGAAATACAGACTGCGCCTGAACGAGGCTTCGGCGCAAGCTTTTGAGCCGACCCAATGCCGCCGTCATCAGCCCCGCAGATTAAGGCAAAAAGCCGGCGCCGTCGCTTCACGATGCCGTTGATCCAGCTGTATTTTTTGACCGGCGGGAAGCGGTATCCGACGGCGCAGCGCCGCTGCGCCAACGCATTTGCCCGTCATGGGCGGGTTTGTCCCGGTCATCCACGTCTTTCCTGTGGCCAGGGCGTGGATACCCCGGGGCAAACCCAGGCATGGCGACTCGGGCGCGGCTAGCGCCGGACCAGCCAGATCAGGATGAGGCCGGCCACCGCCGATCCGATCCCGACCGCGCGAAGGATGTTGTCCGGGGTTACCAGCGCGCTCTTCATGGCCCGCCGCATCCAGCTCGGGATCGCCGCGAACATCAGGCCTTCGAGCACGAAAAGAATACCAACGCCGATGAGGAAGTCGGCGAACGCTATGGACCTCATCCGACTTCAACTCCCGACCGCTCGCACTCTTGGGCTTTTATCAAGCAGGGCGATGTCCGCCCCGACATGACCTTGTCATAGATGAGAGCAGTCGCGAACGCAAAACCCGCGGCCGGACGACGCCCCGTCCCTTATGGTTTCGGGGCGGCAGCCGCCTCGGGCTGAGCCGGCTTTCCGGACGCGCTGCCGAAATACTTGAAGAAGTCCGAATCCGGCCGCAGCAGAAACCGCGTGTCGTTGCTGCGCAGTCCGTTTTCATACGCCGTCATCGAGCGATAGAAGGCGAAGAAGTCGGCATCCTTGCCATAGGCTTCGGCGAACAGCCGGTTGCGCTCGCCATCGCCGGCGCCGCGGGTCTGTTCGGCCTGCGAATTGGCTTCGGCGATGATCACGGTCGCTTCGCGGTCGGCCTTGGAACGGATCTCCTGCGCCTTCTGGCCGCCCTGGGCGCGGAATTCGGCGGCTTCGCGCTGCCGCTCCGTCTGCATCCGCTGGTAGACCGCCTGGCTGTTCTGCTCCGGCAGGTCGGCACGACGGATCCGGACGTCGACCACCGAGATGCCGTAGCCGTCGGCCTCCTTGTCGAGCTGCTCGCGGATTCGCATCATCAGCGACTCGCGTTCGTCACGGACCACCTGGATGAAGGTCACCTCGCCGAGGACCCGGCGCAGCGCCGCGTTCAACAGCGTGGTGAGCTGGATATTGGCGGCCTGGATCGAACCGATGCTCTGATAGAACCGCAGCGCGTTCTTGATGCGATAGCGCGCGAAGGCATCGACCACCAACCGCTTCTGGTCCGACGCAATCACTTCCTGCGACGGATTTTCGAGATCGAGAATCCGCTTGTCGATGCTGATCACGGTGTCGATGAACGGCGCCTTGAAATTCAGCCCCGGCTCGGTGACGACGCGGACCGGCTCGCCGAGCCGCACCACCAGCACCTGTTCGGTCTGGGTGACGGTGAAGAGCGAGCTGTAGCCGACGATGATAATGACGAACAGCACGAACAGTGCGACAATGCCTGAAATTCCGGACTTCATCGGGTGCTCCCGCCCTGCTGTTGCGGCTGGCCGGCAGTCGGCGGCGCACGGCGCGCCGTCAGGTCGTTCAGCGGCAGATAGGGTACGACACCCTGTGACGAAGACCCTCCGTCGTAGATCAGCTTCTCGGAACCGCCGAGGATGCGTTCCATGGTTTCGAGATAGATGCGCTGCCGGGTGACATCCGGCGCCTTCTTGTACTCGTCATAGACTTTCAGGAAGCGCGCGCTCTGGCCCTTGGCTTCGGCCACCGCCTGCTGGCTGTAGCCTTCAGCGACCTGGAGGATCTGCGAAGCGCGTCCGCGCGCATCCGGAACCACCCGGTTGGCGTAGGTCTGGGCTTCGTTCTGCAACCGCTCGAGATCGGCGCGCGCCGCCTGGACGTCGCGGAACGCGTCGATCACCTGCGCCGGCGGATCGACCTTCTGCATCTGCACCTGCGTCACCGCAATGCCGGAGCCGTAGCTGTCCAGCGTCCTCTGCATCAGGTCCTGCACGCCCGCTTCCGTGGTGGTGCGTGCGCCGGTCAGGATCGGCTGGATGTTGGCGCGGCCGACCACTTCGCGCATCGCGCTTTCAGCCACCGCCTTCACGGTGCCTTCGGGATTCTGGATGTTGAAGAGATAATCGGCGACGCCCTTGGGCTTGATGCGCCACAACACGGTGAAATCCACGTCCACGATGTTCTCGTCGCCGGTGAGCATCAAGCTCTCTT
>JAQGJF010000169.1 GCA_028290765.1 Tardiphaga sp. | reverse complement strand
TGCGCCTGCTATCCACACCGCCAGCGGCTGGTGTGATCGGGCCTTTGCGATCCCCAATATCTTGACGATCCGACGCCGCACCGAGTTCGCATTGCCGCCGCATTCGTTTCACCGAATGGTCACCTCGCAACCAGACGTTCCTCAAACTTCGCCAGCGCCAGGATGGAGCCACCGGCAGCGACGCCAGCGACCTGTGACAGGAAGCGCCGACGCGTCGGTGAGGTAGCTTCGGGCATGGCAATTAATCCTTGCTTGCTTGGGGTTGGAGCCGGGGCGGAAGTTCACAGCTTCCCCTCGGCTTTCTTTCGTGTTATCATGGTTACATGAGCAAATCAAGTCGTGTTAACATGACAACACCAAAGAAACGGGCTTCCGTTACTGGCGATCTTGTCGGGGTCCGCGTCCAGCCTGACATGGCCAAGCAGTTGGACGACTGGCGCCGCGCGCAAGACGACCTGCCCGGCCGCCCCGAAGCCATCCGCCGGCTTGTAGATCTGGGGCTGAAGGTCAAGAGCAAGTCCTAATGGCATACCCCAGCAATCGATGGACGCCGGACGAAGAAACGTTGCTGCGAAAGCTCGTGCTTGAAAACGCATCTCCGTTCGAAATTGCTGTGCAATTGGGACGATCGATATCTTCGGTCAAAGCGCGCGCTCATCGGCTGGGCATACCGCTCGGTTTCCTTTTGAGGTAAGTGGGGCTGAAGGCGAAGGGAAAATAGCCTTCGTTTCCTTTCGCGCGCTTGACGGCCAGCCGTCCTTCAGTGGAAACTGCCGTTTTCAGGGTTGGGCGAATTATGACTGCGTTTTTGTTTCTTTTCGCGCCGGCAGTGGTTTTGATGGCGGTCGTTCTTCTCAAGGCATTGGAGCGCAAGCGAGACCCGCTGGGCGGTATCCATCTAGACAAGTCGTAGCGGGCTCCGGTTTTGGCTGCGGGTGAAGCGCAGCCAAGCCCTCACGGGCGGCTTTCGCGCGTCAGCTATTCCAATTTTAAGTACCAGGGGGAGAATATGAACTGGACCTGTCCGCATTGCCAAAGACCGCAAGTTGTTACGAGCAACAATCGTAGCGGGGTTGTAGATGGTCGCGCCCGAGATGATCATTCCGTACTTTTGCTTCTTCAACGCCCTCACGCCGCTTGATCTCTCGCTCCACGAGGCCGGTCAGTTCCAGAATTAACCCGCACCGCGGGCATTCAGGTTAACCAGGGACATTCGTTGCAGCCTCGCAAAGCTCTCCTAAGATCAGCTCACCGGAATTGCCCTAGGCCGGTGACATACCCCAGGCAAAGCCGCCGGCGATCATACTCCGCTCGGCGGTTTTGTCCTTTCCCAACATATCGAGGTTAATTGGCTGCTGTTCTTATTTCGCAAACAGAACGAAGCAGAAAATGAGGAAGAAGCCCGAAAAGAGACCTCAGCTCCGCTGCCCATCCTGCGGCGGCACCGGCTTTCCTGTGGTTACGCAGCCGACGCAACCTGGTCGTAAGATTTACCCGGCCACATGCAAGCAATGCGAAGGCAAAGGATGGATAAAACAGCCCAACGAAAAAGCGGGCTAGGCACCCCACTAGGGACGTCGTTACTTAGGCTTACACCCCGCCCTCGCTCAGTAACGCGCCACCACCGGGCCGCCAAAGTGGTAGTTGACGCCGGCTTTGACCGTGTGGGTCGTCACGCCAAGTCCGATCCCGCCCGGAACGAAGGCCGTCAGGTAGGCCTCGTTTCCATAGTCGGCGTACATGTATTCGGCCTTACCAGACCATGACGGCGTGAAGAGATATTCGAGGCCGCCGCCGACTGACGCACGAGATAATCCATCGCGATGTTAAGCGCGTCGTCCATCCGGTTATCGAATTCTCCAAACGGCCATGAATGCATCGGGCACCCGACATTAATTCGGGCAAAACGCTGATCGAAACAACTGTTCCGAGAGCCTCTAACCGGAGCGCGGACTGCAAAGATGCGGATTTCGACGGCGACGAGACTGAAGAGCCACAACGCAAACACATGCTTTTTACCAGCAGCTTGCTTCTATGAATATCTTTTTGAGCATGCCCGCCATGAAGCTGCCAGTCTTTGTGGAGATATATCACTGAGAAGCGATGGAGGCATCAATGCCGCATTGGCGAAAATCTTCCGTCCAGCCGGCGTCACAGTTCAACGCATATCTCGCAGGCTGGGCCTTCGCTCTGTCGGTAGTGTTAACGACGCTCCTGCTGCTGTTGCGGCATGGAGTGATATAGGCGCAAGTTGGTGTCCGAGGTCCCTGCCCTGAATTCCCAACCAACTTCCAGTGCCCACAAATTTGTAACCACGCGACGAGCGGTGGTGACGTGACCAGCGCATCATGGCGCGCTGTCGGTAATCGTTCCTGGTCCGGACCCCTGACTCAACTAACCACATTGGTTGCCTCGGCTAATGCCATAAAGACGCTACCCGTCAAATCGCATGGTAAGTTGATATTCCGCAATTGTAGGCTAACTCAACAATGTGAGCGTAGTGCCTCAGAAACGTCCGGCTCGATCGCCCCAACGAAGCGGCTCATTATCGAAAAAACAGCTGACGCCTCACAATCGCCCGATGATCTCATTCTAGTCTATCTGGTCGAACTGGACGTTGTGGCCGAAGAGCAAGCCATCGAGCTGGGAGCTTTTCCACCGGTGCGAACTTAACTGCTATGTTCTCCAGTATGCGCTGGAGAATCTTGTATGGCGAAGACTGTTTTGAGGGCGGCGGACTTGAAGGAACTCGTACTTTCCGAAATGCGGCGACATAAAGGATGCGAAGAGATCGCTGACGTCAGCATCCTCCCATTTTCTGATCCTCGAATTGAGAGCAACTGGCGTGTTGACCTCACCGCATACCGCGGCGCAGAACGTAACGCAGCAAACCGGGCCGCATCCTACGTGCAACACAGCATGGCACGGTAAGGAGACACCTGCGAATCATACTTCACGAATGTATGGTGACGCCAACCCAACGCGGTTTCCATAGAGGCGAGATGATCCTAAGTACACACGCAATCGTCGGCGGCGCTCTTGGCAGCCTATTCCCCTCGTATCCCATCGCTGCCTTTGCCTTAGGCGTTGCAAGTCATTTCGCGATCGATGCCATCCCGCATTGGGACTATCCGCTCCAATCGATCTCGGTTGCCCCAGGTGATTGCAAACGACTAAAAATAGACCGGCGGCTGCTGCGGGATGTTGCTCTGATAGGTTTTGATGCTTGCGCGGGGGTGGCGATTGTAGTCGGCTTGCTCGCTACGCCTGCCACGCTCATGGTCATCGTGCTAGGGGCTCTCGCTGCGATGCTGCCTGATCCTTTGCAGTTTGTTCATAGTCTCTACCCGCGTCAGCCGTTGGCTACGCTTCAAAGGTTCCACGGCTGGATCCACACGAAACGACGGCTGGATTGGCCTATGGGTATAAGTTCGCAAATTATTGTTGCAGCGGTGGTGATCGGAGCCGCCGTTGCGCTGCGCGTCGGACATTAGATCGTCATACTCCGGATGCAACCGCAGGCAGGCCGCAATTTTCTGCTCCTTGGTGAGTTTGATCATATGCACGGCGGCTTGTAGCGGCGTAGCGGCGGCGTCCGCCGATTACCAACATTCGGAACCCGGCGTCGGCTCACTGGCGCCGTTGGCTCGGGCCGGGAACCGTTGCCTCGTGCCGGCCACTAGCTTTTCCGATACGCGCCGACCGTGAATCCGGCGACGGGCAAGAAAGACGTGGTGTGGTTTACCGCCCTCGCTTATGAGTTCTTCGCTCGATCATGTAGTCCCTCACATAATTGTCGCCGCGCCTACGGCCCGGAGAATTTGTGCTCTCTGCCCAGGAGCGGACATAGGACAATTGCCTTCCAGGACATCACGTCTGCACGTCCAAAGCCGGACCGGCCACAGCGCGGACAAGGGTTCTGCGGATTCATCGGGTCAATCGCACCAAGGAAAAGCTAGATTGGACCGGCATCCAACTCTGTGGTAGGTTTTCGACGGGGCCTGGAATGTTTTCGCTCGCCTAGGGGTCCACTTCAAGCAAGTCCTCCAACGGGACGGCGGCATAGGTGCCTGAAGAGCGCACGCAGCATTCCGAAGACTCGAAAGGGGGTACGGGCCCCGAGGACCTGCGCGGCTCGGCCGTACCTTTCGATCGTGTCGAAGAGCGCGCCACTGCCATTGCGACCCCGAGGACCAAAAACCACGAGGGCTTTGGATCAAGCGTCCGATATCGTTCGCACGTGTGTCTGGCTTGCGGCCAGGCGAAGGTCTATCGATTTCTCTATAGGAAGAACGGCTGCGACATCCTGCGTTGTGAGCAATGCGGCCTCGGGCGAGCTGAGACGATGGGCTTCGACCCGGAGAGCTATTATACCAGAGACTATTTTTCCGGGGAGCGTCCCGACGGCTACGCGGATTATATCGGCACGGAAAACATCCTTCGCCGTGAGTTTGCAGGAACCGTGGAGTTCATCCGAAAGTTCCGCGCTTCCGGGCGATTGCTTGACGTCGGATGCGCCTACGGTTTTTTTCTGCAGGAAGCAAAGCGCTCCTTCGATGTGTCAGGGATCGAGCTTGCCGAAGACGCCGCCGAACACTGCCGACGATCAGGCTTGAACGTGTTCACCGGTCAAGCCGACGAGACCCTTCTTGGGCGGCTCGGCACAACCGACGTTATCGTGTTGCTCGACGTTATCGAGCACTTGCCATCCCCCCGCGACACGATCGCGCTCCTCGTGAATCATCTCGACCACGGTGGGATCATCGTGATTACCACGGGAGATTTTGGCTCGCTGTATTCAAGAGTTGCCGGGGCGCACTGGCGGCTGATGACACCGCCGCAGCACCTATGGTTCTTTTCACAGGCGAGCATGCAGGCCATGGCGACCTCCCTCGGTCTCGAAGTCGAACATCTCGACCATCCATGGAAAATTGTGCCATTGTCGCTAATCAGTTTTCAGCTCACACGCATGTCTGGCCTTAGACCCAAACGCATAGCGATATCAAACCGGCTGGGGCTTCCGGTCAATTTATTCGATGCCATGCGCGTCGTGCTGCGGAAGCCAAGCCGATGAGCGATCGTGTTTCACTGCGCCAAGTTGCCGCGCTCATAGCCATGCAGGCGACCACGGCTGGCTGCCAGCTGCTGTTCAAACTCGGCGCTGTGGGGGGTGGCGATGGTCCGCTCGCCGAGCGGATCGCCGGCTTTCTGCTCAACGGGTAATTTTTCGTTGCGATCATTCTCTAGGCCGCGCTGACCGTTCTGTGAGTCTGGATCCTGAGCTTTAACCAGCTCTCGCGCGCCTATTCGTTCCTCGCGCTTGCATTTGCGCTT
>JAQGJF010000269.1 GCA_028290765.1 Tardiphaga sp. | reverse complement strand
AAGGTGGAGAATCTGGTGGCGCCGCAGGTGTGAAGGCGCAACCAACGTCATCGTCCGACTTGATGTTCAGCCCCGGGGACATAGTCAACACCTGGGTATTGTGCCACCGGCGTCGGTCGTAACAATCCATCGAAAGGCAGCTTGAGACCTCCCTTCCCGACGGGCGCTTTTTGCATAGGTCCGCTTCCCGTAACGTGCGATAAGAATATGTCCGGTATCGGACCAAAAGCTATTGGCAGGAGATCAAAGCCGCTCGCGTTGACCCAATCCACCAGGTGAGATCGGTCTTTCGAGACGCGATCGGAGAAGCGACGCCAATGCCCGATGCAAAACCTTTCAATACATCGGTGAAGGCCAATGCCGCGCCAAAAAGCGATGCGTCGGCTGACGAACTTCTGGCGTTCGAGCGCATGCTCGCGGATCTCTCTGCGCGATTTGCCAACGTTCCTTTCGGGCAGGTCGAGGTCGAGATTCGAGTTGCCCAAGCCTTGCTTCGACAGTTTCTCGGGTTCGATCGCAGCACCTTTGCCGAATTCCAGGATGATGGCTCACTGGTTGTTCTGTCTTCTACCGCCGTAGAAGGTGTCGACACCACGCCGTTAGGCCCGCTTCCTCCGCAGCTTGGGTGGTTTGTCGCCAAGCTCCAGGCCGGTGAGATATTCAAGGTGCAAAACCCTGCCGAGGATCTTCCGCCTGAAGCGGTGGGCGAGGCTGAATATTTCGTGCGGACCGGCCTCCACTCGCATTTAAGCATCCCGCTTCGCATTGGCGGCCGCATCATCGGGGCCATAGCTTTTGCAGCGTTCCGTGAAACGCGCGCCTGGCCGGACGATTTGATTGCACGGCTCAAGCTCGTGGGCGAAGTGTTCGCGCATGCCATCGCGCGAAAGCGGGAGCAGGAAAAGCTTCTAAGCGCCTTGGCGGAGATCAAGCTCCTGAAGGACCGTCTCGAGCGCGAGAACACCTATCTCAAGGACGTTGCAAAGATCAGACCGCCACAAGGGCTTACGGGCAAGTCACCGCGCTTCCTGAGCGTGCTGGAGGAAATCGGGCAAGTTGCGCAGACCGGCTCAACCGTCCTGCTCCTCGGCGAAACCGGAACCGGCAAGGAGGTGCTGGCGCAAGCCATCCATGATGCGAGCGCCCGGAAAGACCGGCCCATGATCAAGGTGAACTGTGCTGCGCTCCCCGCGACCCTGATTGAATCCGAGTTATTCGGTCGCGAGAAAGGCGCCTTTACCGGAGCGCTGGCGCGGCAGGCCGGCCGCTTCGAGATCGCCGACGGGTCGACCATCTTCCTTGACGAGGTCGGAGAACTGCCACTTGAGTTGCAGCCGAAACTGTTGCGCGTGCTTCAGGAAGGTGAATTTGAACGGTTGGGCGGTTCGCGGACGATAAAGGTCGACACCCGCGTAATCGCCGCGACCAACCGGCCGCTGGCGCAAGCCGTCAGCGAGGGCCGGTTTCGGCAAGATCTGTTCTATCGACTTGATGTGTTCCCGGTCGAGGTGCCGCCCTTACGCGAGCGCCGTGAGGATATTCCTCTGCTGTCATGGACCTTCGTCAAGGAATTCAGCAACTCGATGGGCAAGGCGATCGACGCGATCGCCGACGACTCGATGGCGGCTCTGCTGGCCTATCCATGGCCCGGCAACATCCGTGAACTTCGCAACGTGATCGAACGCGCCATGATACTCACCCGAAGCTCGACGTTACATATCAAGCTTGGCCATCCAACATCGCGGCCGCAAACCGCGAATACGGCGGGTACACTTGAAGAAGCCGAACGCGAACATATTTTCCGGGCCCTTGAACGATGCCGTTGGCGTATTCGTGGGTCGAATGCAGCAGCGGAGCTACTCGGCGTCAAACCGACGACGCTGGAATCTCGTATCAAGAAGCTCGGGCTTGTCCAGAAGCACTAAGCTTCCCGCAATTCGTGCGTCGAGATGTCTCGGCGCAACAGGTCCGGAAACCGCTTTGTCTTGATCTATTGTCCTGGTGCAGGCGTTCGTGCTTTTCTGCTGGCTACTTCCGCGGGACAGCGGGCGCGATTGATGCTGCCGACGGGCCTGCTGTCGGGTGTAGAGTTGCCCGTGACATCAAAATATATCGCCTCGCTCGCTTCCAACGACAACTGCGAATCCCCCATCAGAACAAGCCTCGCAACCCTGTGGAACGGCGCCTCGGCCTCGTTCCATTCCACGCTCGCGTTTTCGATCCAGAAATTGGCGTCGCGCGTCCGGCCCCAATACGTCATCTTGCTCGTGTCGAGAAACTGAACGGCAAAGTCGAACCAGCTCAACTGGCTGTCTTCCCCGATGTGCCGAGCCAGTTCGTCCTGCAGGCCCCTTGGGTTGTTTTTCTGCAAAGGGCGGGCTGGATTGTCCGGCGACGGTATGGCCGAAAACTTCACGACATCGTCCGGCCCGTGGCGAAATGGAACGGTGCTCCAATAGCGGAGCTGCTGATAGGGCTGAATTTTCTGTCGGGCCTGCAATTCCGCCAACGCGAGCGTTCGCAGCACTTTCAACTTGTCTTTAAAGGGCAGCGACCACAGGCCGACAACCGGGTTCGACGCGGTCAGCACCTGGATGGTGGCCAGAAATGCGGGAGAGTCGTTGATAGGCAGGGTCGTCGCATTCTGCATTGAGAAATCCTGGCGCCAAGGCCCTGTGCCAGCCATGTCGCCTTGAGTGAGGTCGACCGAGAACGACAAAGACCTGACATCCGGCTTGAAATCCGAATTGATGTTTGCGTCCGCATTCGCGAACCGCACCACGGTGGGATATACGCCGGGCTTTGCAAAAAGCCCCTTCGCAAGCCGCGTTGCCAAGTCAGGCGCGTGATCGACGCTGTGGTCAAATATTTCAAATTGAGCGCGGACGCAAATGCCGCTCGCATGGGTCCCACGACAAAGCGGCCGGTGTTGGGTTGCCGCAGCGTTGGCCTGCATCAAAAGAGATTTCGCGGTAATCGCCTCGATATCGATCTTTTCGCGGGCTGGGTTCCGATCAGCGTCGCTCTCGGTCACTCCGAACCATCTGGTCAGGGACACCATTGATGCCTCCTAAGAGAAATCCGGATCCTGGCGTTCATCCCAACCTGGCGATGAACTTGATCGCGGCAATGCTTGGCAGAAAGCAGTAGGCAGCAGCTCGTGTCGTCACGAAGCTGGAAAACCCCGCGACCTTGATCGGGACGCCATTGCTCTGGGGAATGACGAAAATGCTTTCCGCCGGATCCTGCGTCCCGATCATCGGATCCTTTGACTTTGGATTGAGCCTCACCGATCCCGCAAATTCGCTGTCATTGACCCAATGTCCCAGCACGAACTCGTACTGGTTCTCGATGCTCGAGTTGATGAAATAACCGAGCAACCCGCGCTCGATGCCATCATATGGCTGGGCAGGATCATAGACTGGCCCGTATGGCAGGCCACGGCGGATCAGGCGGTGAGTATTGTTGCTCCCGCCGGGTTGGCCCTGGCCCGTAACGGGCTGGCCGCGTGGATTGATGCGACGCATGTGCGCGCCGACAGGGCAGCACAGGCCCCTGGGATCGCCCGAGCCATCCGCATTCACATATTCGAAATTATTGAGCTGGTCGGGGGGCAATCCGCGCTCAGGGCTATCGCTATCCGGCGACAATGCAAGCGGAACGCCGTTGCGCCATCTTCCACACATCTTGGCGGCGAGCCGTTCGGGATCGATTTTATCCTTGTTGGACTGAAGAAACTCCTCGAAGCCGACGACGTCCGTCCTGATCATCTTGAAGACAGCAAAGCTGCCGTTCAACCCGAGCTCTCGAGGCTCCGGCATCAAGTAATTCTCGGCGTCGTCCCGCAACACAAACAGCCAGGGTTCGCAAGGCTGCTGGTGATCCGCCGGATATCGCTCCGGACCACCGTGAATGGTGGTCATGCTGATGCCGTCGGTGTAGCCGAAATGAACCTTGAAGGTGGGGACCGACTTACCGTCCCTGACTTCCATCAACGCCATCCCGTCGGCACGCCAGATTTCCCGAAAGGCATCGCCTTCGACAAACAGCGCACCGAGGTGGTCGCTATAGGCTGCCATGGCTTCGGGATTCAGGGCGTGCAGCGTAACCAGGACGTGATCGCCGCCGGCTCCGAAACCGCCAATCCAGTGCTGGGGATCGCTCTCGCCGGTATCACCGACCAGTTTCGCACGTTCAGCGGCGCCGGCTACAAAGGCGCCAAACGATTTGAATGAAAGCGTGGGGATTCGATCCCTGATCTCGAGCGCGACCAGCCCGGGCCAGGTAATGCCGAGGTTGAGGCAATAATCGGGCTTTCGACGCGGCACGCTGCCGGGATCATCGCCAGGTCCCGGCTCGAACCCGACATGCCAGTCTTCGGCCGTGGTAATTTGCGGCGCGTCGGACTCGTTGCCGCTGACGAACCGGCCGAGCAACTTGCGGGCTTCAGCAGGAGCCCCCACTGTCAGCAGGAAATGCCGCACCAGCGGCATGCTGTACCCGCGCAGGATAAACCCCTGAATGTCCGCGAGATCCAATGCTGCGTTCGGGCTCGGACGAGATTCCGATGTCACTCCGCGTCTGAACAGCCGGCCGAAAAGCCCGCTGCTCTCGCTCGCCTTCGCCGGCGTGGCATCGCCCTGAACCACGATATCGCTCCTGCCCCCGCGCCCGCTTATCCGGCCGCGGCAAATGGTGATTTGCTGTCGGCGATCAGGGCATGGATGTCCTGAACCGATAGACCGGGGTAAGCCTGATAAAAGCCGATCGGAGTGCGGTGTGCTCCCGCCGCAAAGTCAATGAACTCCTGAAGGTACTTTCGGCAAGGTGACGGCGGCGGGTTCTTCGTGAACTTGAAGATGAGATCGAATACCTCTCCGATGCTCTTGGTGAAATCGGCGATGTACTTGTCGAACGAGCCGTCATAGACCGTGAAGAAGCCAATCTGGTTGTCCTCAAGGGGAACGAATTGAGCGAAGTGCGGAGTGCCGACCTTATCCAGGTCTTTCGTGGTCCCGCTGCCCCGCGCGCGCAGGATCAGCTGTACCGCAAGGAAATGGAGGTACGACTTGATCGGCAGGATCACCAGAAACGGATGCAGTTCGCCGGCTCCACTGACGTCCGCAGCCGACGCCAGGGCTTTGATCTCCTTGGCGGTCACAAAGGGGTAAGCGGTGTAAAGATTCACCGCCTGGATGAGATGAGCTTTGGTCCATTTGACGAAGGCATCCGGGTTGGTAGCGACGGGAGTGGGCGGCGCATTGTCCACATGCTGGA
>JAQGJF010000255.1 GCA_028290765.1 Tardiphaga sp. | reverse complement strand
CCGGAAAAGTGGGTCCCGGTTTTCCGAAAAGATCATGCTGAATCATAAGGTAAAACCGGGCTTTTGGCCGGTTCCAAGGGGGCAAAACCTCAGGTGGCGACCACCCGGACGGTTTTGGGCACGGAGGGGGCCTGAGCGGCCAGCAATTCGGCCGCGATCTGGGTATTCAGCACCTGTTCGAGGCGGCTCAGCACCTTCGCAATCATCGCGGCGTCGGTGACCCGGTGGTCCCAGCGGATCACCACGTCGATGGTCTGGTCCGGCCGCAGCGTCCCGTAGCTGATGATGAAGGGGCCGGGGCTGAGCGCGTGCAACTCGCCGGCCCCGAAGGCCGCCACCGAGGTAATCCCGAAACTGCCGAAATAATTGGCGCGCTGACGGCCGATGCTCAAGCCGACCGCCCAGAGCAACCGGCGCAGCGGCAGCGGCAGTCGCGTCGCTCGCAGGATCTTGCGAAACGCGGGCACTTGATCGATCGGCGCGGTTTGGCCGTGCCGGACCAAGGCATCGACCGCGGTCAGCGGCATCTCGTCCGCCGCAGCGACCTTCTGCGGCAATACGCAGTCCTCGCCGTTTTCCTTCCGCGCGATCGCGATCATGCCGACGCTGCGCGGCAACTCGTAGAAATGCGGCCACGGCCAGCCGATATAGAGCGTGCGCAGCACCGGCTCGTCCCTGGCCACCAGGCTGAAGGCCTTGGCGAAGATCGCGGCCCAGCCGGGGCGCATGGAAACTGCCGCCCGGGCTTCGGCCAGCGACCGGATCGTGAGGGTTCGGCGCAGCGAAACAAACGGCACCCGCATCGAGGCGTGCATCAGATCGACGATCAGACGGCGCGGCAGTGATATTTTTCGAACTGTTCCGCGCATCTTTGGGGCCGGATCTCCTCGACAAACCGGAATGGAAACCGGCGGGCGTGGATTGATCTAGCACGAACCAATGGGCCTGACAGCACCAGCTTTGACCCTGAAGGGCGACCGCCCGGACCCGGCCATGGCCGGGCCCTGTCCCGGCGGCTCGCCGGTTCCCGGCGCCGCTCGCGGCCTAAAAGGCCACCGGGCCCACCGATCCAATCCAACGGCTGACCTTGGAGGGATCCTTGCGGTCCATGTAGAAGAAATGGGTCATCGTCGGCTTCACGGTGTTCATGGCGGGGTCATCAAACGTCATCGTCACCTTGCCGTGAAAGATCTTGAGCGACGGGCTGTCCCAATATTCGACGACATCGTGATGGGCGGTAAATCCCTTGTCGATGAATTCGCGAAGATTATTCCGGATCGCCTCGCGTCCGTGCCAATCGGCCACGCCGAGATTGCATACGGCATTCTCCGCAAAGCAGTCGAAGCCCTTGCCGAAGGTCTTGTCGTCGATTTCTTTCCACATCGCCAGCAGCCATTCGGGCGCCGCGGTTTTCGTAAAATTGATCGTGGTCATGCATTTCTCCAGAGGATGGTTGATTGACAGCCGCCTCGCACTGCCCCGCTAAGGGTGATTGCGCTTGCAGTACCGACGGCTGGCTGACGCGTGGCGTTACCGACGATTGATGCTGCCGGCTGGTCTCTCAAGCCGACACGTCGCGGGCCCACTGCCGGCACAAGATTAGGGGATCGGCTGTTGGCGAAAATGCCAATCATCCCTCGTTTCCCGCCAAATCGTTTCGCGTAACACACGGCGCGTTTGGCGGAAACCGAGGGGCTTTTGGCATTTTTGCCACGAGCCGGCGGACTAGGTTTCGTCCCGTTCGCCCCCGGTGACGCCGGCAAAAAACTCCCTTTAGCGCCAACAAGGCCTCGCACCCATGATCGACCCCAACCAACATTTGCAGATCGGCTCGTTGCTGTTCGAAGAGCTCGACCAGATCGATCTCACCGGACCTTTCGAGGTGCTCTCCCGGATCCCGAACTCGACCTACCGCATCTATGCCAAGACGCTGGAACCGGTCCGGGACATCCGCGGGCTGAAACTGTTTGCGGATGGCGACCTCGCCACGGCGCCGCAACTGGACGTGCTGCACATTCCAGGTGGCTTCGGCCAGGAAGCGCTGATGGAGGACGAGGCCGTGCTCGGGTGGGTACGGCGGCAGGCGGCATCCGCAACCTGCGTGTTTTCGGTTTGCACCGGTGCGCTGATTTGCGGCGCGGCGGGACTGTTGGTCGGCAAGCGGGCGACGACCCATTGGGCCGCCTTCCATCTGCTGTCGCACTTCGGCGCCATTCCGGTGAACGAGCGCGTCGTCGAAGACGGCAATTTGGTGTGCGCGGCCGGCGTCACCGCGGGAATCGATGGTGCCTTGCGGCTGGCGGCACGTTTGCGCGGCGACGAAGTCGCGCAGGGCATCCAGCTCTACATGGCCTACCAGCCCGAGCCGCCGTTCGATGCGGGCTCACTCGAACGCGCGCCGGCTGCCGTGGTGGCCAAGGCGCGTGAATCAGTGGCTGACCTTACCGCGCGGCGCGAAGCCACGGCGCGGCGGATCGGCGCCCGGCTTGGCCTGACCGATCGTCTCGCCGGATGACAAAACTCGACCCGCCCGCGCAGGCGACACAGCGCACGGATCTGGGCGCCGGCTTCGCCCTGCTGATTGCCGCCGGCTATTATGGCTTCCTGCTGGCCGGTGCGCTGGCGCCGCAGGCGCTCGCGCGACCCGCCATCGGCCACGTGCCGTGGTCCTTCGTGCTGGGCGCGGGGCTGCTGGTCGGCGCCATTGCGGTGACCGGGCTCTACGTGCTGCTGGCCAATGCCTCCGACGATCAGGCACAGGTGCGGGCATGAGCGGCGCGCCTGGAGCCAACCCGGCCGCCATCAGCCTGTTCCTGCTGTTCGTCGCGGCGACGCTGGTGATCACCTGGCTGGCCTCGCGGCGCGCGCAATCCCGCGCTGTGTTCTACACCGCCGGCGGCGATCTGTCGGCGTTCCGCAACGGCCTGGCGATCGCCGGCGACTACATGTCGGCGGCGGCGTTCCTCGGTGTATCGGGACTGATCACATCGATCGGCTTCGACGGCATGCTGTATGGCATCGGCTTCGTCATCGGCTGGCCGATCGTGCTGTTTCTGGTCGCCGAGCGGCTGCGGCGCCTCGGGCGCTTCACCTTCGCCGACGCGCTGTCGGTGAACTTGTCCGAGAAGCCGGTGCGAATCTTCGCCGCGATCTCCTCGCTGACCGTGATCGCCTTCTACATGATCGCGCAGATGGTCGGCGCCGGCCAGTTGGTGCAATTGCTGTTCGGCCTCGATTACGCCTACGCCGTCATTCTCGTCGGCATCCTGATGATCTGCTACGTCACCTTCGGCGGCATGGTCGCCACCACCTGGGTTCAGATCATCAAGGCTATCCTGCTGCTGTGCGGCGCCCTGGCGGTAACGCTGTTGACGCTGGCGCAGTTCAGCTTCGACTTCTCCGCGCTGATCGACCGCGCCGTGGCCGTTCATCCGCGCCATGCCGCGATCCTGGCACCGGCCGCCATCTCCGCGGACCCGGTCTCCGGCCTGTCGCTCGGCATCGCGCTGATGTTCGGCACGTCGGGACTGCCGCACATCCTGATGCGCTTTTTTACGGTACCTGACGCGAGGGCGGCGCGGGGCTCGGTGTTCTTTGCCTGCCTGCTCACCGGCGTATTCTTCCTGATGGTTTTCGTCATCGGGTTCGGGGCCGTGGCCCTGGTGCTTCCGGACCCGGCCTACCAGGCGGCGGGCGGTGCGCTTCGGGGTGGCGCCAACATGGCGGCGATCCATCTCAGCCATGCGGTGGGCGGAGACGTTCTGATGGGTTTCATCGCCGCCGTCGCCTTTGCCACCATCCTCGCGGTGGTGGCTGGGCTGACCTTGGCCGGTGCGTCGGCCATCAGCCACGATTTGTGCGCCCGTGTTTTCGGCATCCGGGACGAACGGCGTGAAGTCCGGATCTCACGCGTTGCCACCGTCGGCATCGGCGTCGCGGCGATCCTGCTCGGTCTCGCCTTCCGCACCCAGAACGTGGCCTACATGGTTGGCCTCGCCTTCGCTATCGCAGCCAGCGCCAACTTTCCGCTGCTTGTACTGGCGATGGGGTGGCGCCGGCTGACCACCGCGGGTGCGCTGGCCGGCGGCATCGTCGGACTGGTCTCGGCGCTGGGCCTGACCATCATCGGCCCGGCCATCTGGGTGAAGACGCTAGGCTACCCGGCGCCGATCTTCCCCTACGATCCGCCCGCCATGCTCACGGTGCCGCTGGCATTCATCGTGGCCCTGGCGGTGTCGCTGCTGACGCAGCCGGCCCGTTACCCGGCTGGCGTCGATGCGGCGCGCCCCTAGGATTTGGAGAACCTCGATGTCCACCATCACCATCGCCGCCGCCGACGGCAGCGGAAAATTCGACGCTTTCGTCGCCAGACCTTCCGGCAACGGCCCGCACGGCGCGATCGTGCTGATCCAGGAAATTTTTGGCGTCAACGAATCGATCCGGGAAACCGCGCAACAATTCGCCGACATGGGCTTCATCGTCATTGCGCCGGACCTGTTCTGGCGGCTGCGCCCCGGCGTCGACCTGACCGACAAGTCGGAAGCGGAGTGGAAGGAGGCGCTGGCGCTGATGAACGCCTTCGACCAGGACAAGGGCATCGAAGACCTGAAA
>JAQGJF010000505.1 GCA_028290765.1 Tardiphaga sp. | reverse complement strand
GGCATCGGTGATCAGCCGCGCGCCGCCGGCGATGGCGGCGCCGAATTCACCGCCGGCCCGCAGCCGCTTGGCGGTTTCCTTCATCGCGCGATACAGCATGGGCGCGGCCTGGCGCTGCTCGGGCGTGAGGTAGACGTTGCGCGAGGAGAGGGCGAGGCCGTCGCGTTCGCGCACGGTTTGCGCGCCGATCACCTTGACGCCGAGATCGAGATCCCGCGCCATCCGCGTCACCACCTTGAGCTGCTGGAAGTCCTTCTCGCCGAACAGGGCGACATCCGGCCGGCATTGCGCGAACAGCTTGCCGACGACGGTGGTGACCCCGCCGAAAAACTGTGGACGAAAACGATCTTCCAGTCCGGCGGTCGCCGGGCCTTCGGTCAGGATTTTGGTGGCGAAGCCATCCGGATACATCGTCTTCGTGTCCGGATACCAGATCAGGGCGACCTTCTCGGCCGAAAGCTTCGCCACGTCGGCCTTCCATGTCCTCGGATAGGAGCCGAAATCCTCGCTCGGGGCGAACTGCGCGGGGTTTACGAAGATCGACACGACGACCCTGGTGGCGCGCCGCTGCGCCTGGCGCACCAGCGACACATGACCGTCATGGAGCGCACCCATGGTCGGCACCAGCGCGATGCTGGCTTTTTTCACGCGGAGATGGTCGAGCGCGCGCCGCAGCGAAGGCAGCGAGCGCACGATCAGGGGAGGGCGGGACATTGCGGCTCGATCTGTGGGGGCGGAAACCGCGGCGTTGAAAACGGCATCGGCTTCCGAGGCTACGATGGGAGTGCCGAGCCTATCAAAGCGGGCCGCTCGCCGCCACGGCTCCGATCGATGAGGCCGTCCGCGAAATCGCCGGCCGACGTCGCGTATGCGCGGGATCACAGACACCGCGGTTCGTGCGATTCATGATTAAGCCCGGTCGAGGCGCGATTTAAGCGCCGCCGCGCGCATTTAACTTGACCGCAGACCCGCGTGATTTGAAGATAGTTTGAGGGGTAACGCATGCTGGTGCAGACTAGTCAGGGGCAGTCAGGCTCGGCGCACGTCGTCGTGCTGGGCAACGAGAAGGGCGGTTCGGGTAAATCCACCACCGCTTTGCACGTCGCCGTCGCCTTGATGAAGGCGGGCCAGCGGGTCGCCACCATCGATCTCGATTGCCGGCAGCAGAGCTTCACCCGCTACGTCAACAACCGGCGGTCCTGGGCGCGGCGCACCGGCCTCGATCTCGAAGTTCCGGTTCATTGCTGCATCAAGCTCGGCGAGACCATGCAGATCGCCGACAATGAGTCCTCCGAGCTCGAGCAGTTCATGGCCGCGGTCAGCGCCGTCGAGCAGACCTTCGACTTCATCGTCATCGATACCCCCGGATCGGACAGCTACCTGATGCGCCTCGCGCACTCGATGGCCGATACGCTGGTGACGCCGATCAACGACAGCTTCCTGGATTTCGACGTGCTCGGCACCGTCGATGCCGCCAACTACTCGGTCACCGGTGAAAGTCATTACGCCGAGATGGTGCGGGACGCCCGGCGCAAACGCCGTCAGCTCGACGGTTCCACGACCGACTGGATCGTGGTGCGCAACCGGCTGTCGATGCTGGGATCGCGCAACAAGCAACTGGTCGCCAGCGGGCTGAAGGAATTGTCACTCCGATTGGGCTTTCGGGCGATCGACGGTTTCGCCGAACGGGTGGTTTACCGCGAATTCTTTCCACGCGGTCTCACCGCCCTGGACGACCTCAACGAAGTCACCCTCGGCACCCGTCCGAGTCTTGGGCATGTGACGGCGCGCGAGGAGGTCATGGGCCTTTTGCGGCAGTTGAACCTGCCGCTCGACGAACGCGGCCGCCGCCGCGCCGCCAATCGGGCCGAGTGGTTCGCCCAGGTCGATAAGCCGCTCGAAGTCCACGACATTCTCGGCGCCTGAGGCCACGTCCAGGCGCATCCGATGGCGCGGCGCACCCGTCCGGTCGGGCGCTCGAAAGCGGCTGCTAACCTTTGCCGGCCGGCGGCACGAGATCGTTCAAATTGTTCCTAATAACTTAGCCGGCTGTGCAGGTGCACAATTGTAGGGTGCGTTGCACAAGGATCGGGCGGCTGAATCACAACATTTGAGCTTTCTGTCACACCGGCGTGAACTATATGCTGGACAAGCAGTTCAGAGTCTCGAAGACTGCAGTCAGACGACCCTGGGCATAGGGAAGAATATGAAACGCGGAATTATCCTGCTGGTTTCGTTTTGCGCGCTGTCGGTCGTGGGCTATTTCACCGCGAGCAAATGGGCGATCCGTCACGAAACCGTCACGCTGTATGACGCCGCGCGGGGCCGCCCGATCGCCGTCGACATCGCCGTCCGTCGCGACAAGGAAATGCAGGCCAATGCCGGCCTGCTGAAATTGCCGGTCGCGGTTCTCAATCACGGCAACACCGTCAAGTTCACCGAATACTCCTTTCTGGCAAACCTGTTCGCGGCGCGCGGTTACATGGCGGTCAGCATCCAGCATGATCTCGACACCGACGCGCCGCTCGTGACCAAGGTCGGCGAACTCTATGTCGGCCGGCTGCCGGTCTACGAGCGCGGCGTTGCCAACATCCAGTTTGCCGTCGACGAACTGAAGAAGATCCAGCCCAATTCGGACTACGATCACCTGACCATGGTGGGCCATTCCAACGGCGGCGATATTTCGATGTACTTCGCCAAGATGTATCCCGACCAGGTCAAGAAGGTCGTCACGCTGGACAATCTGCGCGTGCCGTTCATGACCGAAGGCAAGTTCAAGATCCTGTCGTTCCGTTCGCAGGATGCGGTGTTCAAGCCGGATCCAGGTGTCGTTCCGGATGACGACACCTGCGAGAAGGCCGGCATCACGGTGGTCAACACCGGTTATCAGCACACCGATATGAGCGACCGCGGCCCCGATGGCGTGAAGCTGAAAATTCAGGCCTTGCTCGACAAGTTCCTGGACGACGACAGCGTGCTGGCGCCCGTCGACACCAAGACGCCGAAAATCGCCGAACCGAAGACGGTGGCGCGAAACTCCCCCGTCACCAACTGATCGCCGAAATCGAACGCGCAGCCGGCGTGGCGCATTGACCGCGTCGGTATCGCCCTCCACATAAAGCTCGTAGCCATTGCGAGCGTCGATGTCCCGCGATCCAACCCGTCCAAATGACACCGGCGAGGTGCCGACCGCGCCAAAGCCGGCCGCCGGCCGGGCCGGCTCGCTGCCGGAAGCACGGCCGTCGGCCGCCGAAGACATAGCCACCTTCCTCGCCAAGGCGCGCGCGATGTCGCCCCACGCCGCCGGTGCGAAGGCGCGGCTGGTGTTTGCGCTTGACGCCACCATGAGCCGGCAGCCGACCTGGGACATGGCCTGCGCGCTGCAGGCCGACATGTTCCGCGAGGCGGCGGCCAGCGGCAGTCTCGCGATCCGCCTGGTCTACTATCGGGGCTTGAGCGAGTGCCGCGCCAGCGGCTGGATTTCCGAACCCGCGCAACTGGCCAAGCTCATGAGCAAGATCGATTGCCAGGGCGGCAATACCCAGATCGGCAAGGTGCTGTCGGAAGCGCGACGCGAGGCGGTCGCCTCCGGCGTGCGCGCGGTGGTGTTCGTCGGCGATGCCATGGAAGAGGCGATCGACGATCTCTGCGCCAAGGCCGGCGAGCTCGGCCTGCTCAAGGTACCGGTGTTCATGTTCCAGGAAGGCCATGACGATACAGCCGAGCAGGCGTTCCGCGAGATCGCCCGGCTGACCGGTGGCGCCTGGTGCCGGTTCGATCCCGGCGCCGCGGCGCAGCTGCGCGACTTGCTGCGCGCGGTGGCGGCCTATGCCGCCGGCGGCCGCGAGGCGCTGCTGCGGCTGTCGAAGACCACCGGCGGCGCGGCCAAGTTGCTCGGGCAGATGAAGTGATTCTGTTTCCGCCCGGCGGGTAGCAAGATTGCCGTCGCGACAGCGCGGATCATCCGCTTTCACTGTCGGCAACAACATACTATCTATCGTCGATGCCTACCCTGATCGCCGGTGTCGTCGCCGTATTTCTTCTCTATTCGCTGCTGCAGATGTTTCGGGCGGCGAACCCGGCCGTGCTCGCGCGCGCGATCAAGATCGGCGGCGGCGTGGTCTCGCTGGCGGTGGCGGTGTTCACCGGGATCAAGGGCGAACTCGCGGTCGCCATCCCGCTCGGCATCTTCGGCGCCGGACTTCTGGGCTGGTCGCCGTTCGGCAGCTCGGGCTTTGGCAGTATCGGCGGGATGTTCGGCTCGCGCACGACGCGGTCGACCGGGCAGACCTCCCAGGTCCGTTCGCAATTTCTCGACATGACGCTCGATCACGACAATGGCGGACTGACCGGCCGGATTGTGGCCGGGCCGAATGCCGGCCATTCGCTGGACGAATTCGACCTGCCGCAACTGGCGGCGATGATGGCCGGCTTCGACGCCGAAAGCACAGCCCTACTTGAAAGCTATCTGGACCGCCGGTTTCCCGCCTGGCGTCAGAACGCGGAGGGACACGCGGCAGGGGGGCAGGGCCGCGCGGCGTCGAGCGGCAAAATGACGGACGAGGAAGCCTATCAGATCCTTGGCCTGCAGCCGGGCGCGGGACGGGACGAGATCGGGCGCGCGCACCGGGCTCTCATGAAGAAACTGCATCCCGACCAGGGGGGGTCGACGTACCTGGCCGCCCGTGTAAACGAGGCCAAGGACACTCTGCTTCGCAATCATCGCAGCTAACTCCGGAACGCTACCAACGCTACAATCCGAGAGCTGCTTCTGTTTCTCTGTTCGATGCCCCTGCCACCCGCCGTTGTCCGGCGTGATGAACCCTTAACGATATTTGTAACGCGCAATTCTTGACGAGAGGTTTGCAGCGCGCCGATTTGTCGGAGGTCGCGCTGGCGCACAAGGGGGGCGGGCAGGCCAAAAAGCAAATGGCCGGGAAATTCCCGGCCATCGCGACTTGGAAGAGGTGCGGCTTTACCTGTCCGGGATCAATTCCGGATCGTGATGCAGGAGATCTCGGAGCGCTTCAGCGTCCGGCAAACCGCTTCGGCCTGATCGCGGTCGAGGCCGGCGAAACGGGCGCGGAACAGCTTCTTTTCACCCTTGGCGACGACGGGTTCGGTGAACGGGTCGGCCTTGCCGAGCAGGCCGCGGGCCTGATCGCGGGCGGCATCAAGGCGCTGCCGGGCTTCGCTCTCGCTCTCCAGCGCGCCGACCTGAATGATCCAGCCGGTATGGACGGCAGCCGGCTTGATCGCGCCATTCTGCTGAAGCGTCTGGGGAGGTTGCGACGAAGCGCGCGGGGAGGGATCGGCAGAGGCCATGACTTGCGAAGAACTGACTTGGGAAGAACCGGCTTGCGAAGAACTGGCCTGGGCGGCGGCGGAGGGCAGGCTCGACGCCGGCAGCACGCCCAGCAAGCCGTGTCCGGTGCCATGGTTGGCCGGCTGTGGCGGCATTTCAGCCCGGGTGATTTCGGCCTTGGATACCACCGAGTTCGATGTCTCGGCGACCTCGGTGCGAATCGGCGGGATCGTGTTGGTGATCGGCGGGCCTGGCTGGGAGGGAGCGGCGGAGGCGAGCTTGATCGGTCCGGCCTTGACCTGGACGGTCTTGACTCGGACCGGCTTCATCGGCTCGGACGAGCCGGGAATGGCTGGGATGGCCTGGGCCTGGATCACGCCGCTGCTGAACGGGGCCGGTTCCGGCTTGGGTTGCGGCGGCGGCAAGGCCGCGGTCGCGGCGGTCATGACCGCCGACCGCGTGGCCGGCGGCGCGGAACGGACGACAGGAGCGTCAGCCGGCTCCGGCGGCGGCGCGGAAGCCACCATCTGCACCGCGCCGTTGACCTGAACCGGCTGCGCCGGCCGCGACTGGGCCTGGTCTTCGGCAACGTCGGCGTTGGCATCGGACGGGTTGCGCTCGGTGATCGCGGCGACGGTGCGCCGGGTCGAGGCCTTTTCGAGGTTTTCCGCGAGCAGGCCGCGCATGATGGCGTCGCGCGAACCGCCGCTGCGGCCTCCCAGCACCACGCCGACCAGATGGCGATTGCCGCGGCGCATCGAGGACACGAGGTTGAAGCCGGAGGCGCGGGTGTAGCCGGTCTTGATGCCGTCGACGCCTTCGACGCTGCCGATCAAATGGTTATGGTTGCGGATCGAATGACCACGATAATTGAACACGCTGGTCGAGAAATAGCGGTAATAGCGCGGGAAGCGGTCCTGGATGGCGCGGCCGAGGGTGGCCTGGTCGCGGGCGGTGGTGACCTGATCGTCGTCCGGCAGACCCGACGCATTGCGGTAGACCGTTCGGGTCATGCCGAGCGCGCGCGCCTTGCGGGTCATCGCCTTGGCGAAATCGTCTTCGTCGCCGCCGATGGCCTCGGCGATCACGACCGCCGCGTCGTTGGCGGAGCGTGTCACCAGTCCCTTGATGGCGTCTTCGACCTTGATGGTCTGGCCCGGACGCAGGCCGAGCTTGGTCGGGGCCTGCTCGGAGGCGTGTTCGGAAACCTCCATCTCGGTGTCGAGCTTCATCTTGCCGGACTCGAGGCGCTCGAACAGCAGATATAAAGTCATGATCTTGGTGAGCGAGGCGGGATGGCGCGATCCGTCGGCGTCCTTCGACGTGAGCGTGGCGCCGGAATTGCCGTCGACGATGATCGAGGAGAAGGCGGGGTTGTAGCTTTCACGCGCCTCATGGCGAACGTGATGCCGGTATCGGTGGCGTCGGGCGTCGGCGGAACTGGTGGTGAAGATGATGGCGGTGGTGATGGTTGCCAGCCCTAGGGCGCACACCTGAAGGGCGCGCGAGGAAGCTGAGGTTGTGCGAAGCATAAACTTCCCCGTCCAATTTCCACTTTAGATCACCGGTTCGTGAGGCCAAATTATGCCCGACGGCCGGCACCCTTGTCCCGGTTAAAAACCTTCCTTCTGCGCAAGTCTCCAAGACGGGATGGCGGATCTGGTGGCCATTCTGGCTAAGAGGCTGTGCTCACGAGGGTTTCCGACTCTGTACCGAACGCGAACAATGCACAGAATCACGTTAGGTGGCCTGAGTTTCCAAAAGGTTAAGCAAGCGTTGCAAGGACCAGGCGGATTTATCGCTAATCGGATTTTGTGCGTCGCACAAGATTCTTGACATATATTGTGCACTGCACTAGGTGTCCGGGATGGTTGAATGCCGGGTCCCCGGTAGATCAGCCGCACGCCAGTCTGGGAAGGACGCCATCATGATCAAGGTCGAAGAGATTCAGCAGTACGGAAAAGAGCAATTCGAGACCGCCGTCGCCTCCGCGGGCACCTTTCAGAGGGGCTTTCAGGCCATCGCGACCACGGTCGGCGATTACACCAAGAAGTCGTTCGATGTCGGCAATGCCTTCGTCGTTAATCTGGCCGGGGTGTAGTCGCTGGAGAAGGCGATCGAAGCGCAGACCGAATACGCCAAATCGGCTCATGAAGCTTTTGTCGCCGAGTCGCAGAAAGTCGCCGAACTCTATGCCGATCTCGCCAAGCAAGCCTTCAAGCCGTTCGAAGGCTTCGTCGCCAAGATGACGCCGGCTTCCCGCTAATTCAACGTCGTTCCCAAATCAAAAAGCCCGGCCGTTGCGGCCGGGCTTTTTTCTTGAGCGGAGGTTATGCGGTTTAGCCCTTGAGGCGCAATTTCGAGAGTGAGGTGCCGATCGCCTGGAACGTCGAGAGCAGCTGGCTGGCCGAATTCAGCTGGTAGAAGTTGGCGGCGCCGCTGGCGCAATACTGCAGCACCGCCTGGGTCGGATCCGCCGGAACGCTGGTATTGACCTGGATTGCATAGATCTTCACGCCGTCCGCCTTGATGGCATCGCACAACAGCCGTTGCCGCGCGTCGATCTGGCTCGGATTGCTGGTCCAGTGGTTCTGCGTGTTCAGGCCGTCCGTCATCAGGATGATGATCTTCTGGTAGGTGAAGCCGGTCTCCAGCGGCGGCGCGTTGAGCGGCGCGCTCGAGGTCAGGGATTGCCAGCCCCAGGCGAGACCGATCGCCTGGTTGGTGTTTCCATTCGGCGACATGGTGTCGATCTTGGCCTTGAGCGCGGTCCAGTCGTAGCTCAACGGCATCAGCGCAACCGGACACGCATTATACTGTTCGGCGGGAAACTTCGTGCTGGCAGATGCAGCCGGCGCGCTGTTGCTGATGTCGTAATTCTGGTCGCGATCGGCCACGCAGCCGTTCCAGCTATTGTGGTTGGCGGAGCCCCCCCACCAACCGCTGTTGGCTGCGTCATATTCCGTCCAGTCGATCCAGTTCGCGCCGGAATTGGACGATCCGACGTTCACGTCCCGCGAGAACGGAACAATCGAAATGTAAACGTCGCCGTTGGTCGCCGACGTCGCCTTGAGCTGATCGACCAGGTTTTTGGCGGCGGGGATCAGCGCATTCATCTTGCCGTCCTCGGCCATCGAACCGGTATTATCCAGCGCCAGCGCGACCCGCAGCCGCGAATTGCCCCAGGTCGCCGTCGAACTGGTCGTGAAACCGATCTGGGGAACGCCGGCCACTTTCAGGAAATCGGTCGTCAACGACGCGGAACTGGTGACGTTGATGGTGGAGTAGCCTTCGGAGTCCTTGGCGGTGTAGGCGGCGTGAATGTCCCCGGCGGCGACGGTGGCCTGTGTGTTGGTGTAGAGCCCGGCGAAATAGGCTTTCGCCTTGGCGTCGAGGTCGCTGGATCTGATGACCCCCGAGGCCAGATCCTTTGAAAGCATTAGTGCCGTCGAATCGAGCGCGGCCTGCATGCTGGCGCGCGCGTTGCTGACGCGCGTGTAATCGACGGCGGCGCCGACGAGGGCAAAAACCGGCAAACTGGCAATCGCGAAGATGACCGCGACATTGCCCTTGTCGGCACCGATGAAATGGCTGGCCGAATTACGAAACCGAACGATTTTGGCTGCAATGGACATGGCTGTCACCGGGCTATGATGGCTGGCGGCAATTTCGGCCTGCACCGATAAACAGGTGGTAAAGGTGTGCTGAGAAAACCGGTAAATTGCCGTATAAATGCCGGACGATCGCGAATCGAACGCCACCATTGTCAACAGGTGCTGAAGGCTCCGGCCGGCATTTGATCGAATCGGTCAGGATTTGGTTAACTCTGGCGGCGGCGCGGTGCCGGCGATCGGAGCGGGGCAGGGCCGGTCCCTCGCAGATTTGCGTGCTTGCGGCCAGTCGATTGCGGACCCATATTGGCCTTATCCGAACCGGTTGATGGGTCGGCGCCGGCCGGGAGCGGCGATCTGGGAAGCTCGCCAGGAAACAAAGATGGC
>JAQGJF010000223.1 GCA_028290765.1 Tardiphaga sp. | reverse complement strand
GGCCGCGAGGAAGGTATCGCTGCCACCGCAAGTGCGGCCATCCGCCTGCCGTGGGTCGATTGAGATGAGCGGCAGCGACGCCCGCGCCCTCTCCCGCTCGCTGCTCGATCTTTGCCGAATGCGCAAGCTGACCGTCGCGACCGCGGAATCCTGCACCGGCGGTCTGGTTGCCGGCGCGCTCACCGACATTCCCGGCTCGTCCGACGTGATCGACCGCGGCTTTGTCACTTATTCCAATGAGGCCAAGCGCGCGATGCTCGGCGTCAAGGCGACCACGCTGGCGACGTTTGGCGCGGTCAGCAATGAGACCGCGACCGCTATGGCGGTCGGCGCCCTGGAGAACGCTGATGTCGACCTCGCGGTTTCCATCACCGGCATCGCCGGTCCGGGCGGCGCGACGCCAGGCAAGCCGGTCGGGCTCGTGCATTTCGCGGTCGCCGCCCGCGACGGCCGCATCGTCCATCGCGAATGCCGCTTCGGCGCGATCGGCCGCAGCACGGTGCGGGCGCGTTCGGTGGTTGAAGCGCTGCGGATGCTGATGGAACTCGCGCGCGGACCGCAGGTGCCCGCCAAGACCCACCGTGCCGCCGCCACGCGACTGCGCCCGAGGGTAGCGCGAACGCCCCGCGGCACCGCGGTCAAGCGACGGCGGCCGCCGCGCTCGTGATTCGGCGTCGCCGAGACATACGCGATCGAGCAGTCCCGCGCGTAGCCCGGATGAGCGAAGCGACATCCGGGGCCCCGCATGTCGCTGCGCTCATGCGGGCTACAAACTGAGCCACAACGGCTGTTTAACCGGCAGGACGAGACTTTCCATACACCGCGTCGGCGCGTTTCTCGAAAGCCGCGGCCAGGCGCTGGAATGCGGTGTCGAACATCGTGCCCATCAGCATCGCCAGCATCCGGCTCTTGAACTCATAGGCGATGAAGAAGCCGACATCGCAGGCGCCGTCGGTTTTCGGCTCGAAGGTCCAGCGATTTTCAAGGTTGCTGAACGGTCCCTGCAGGTACTCGACCAGGATTTTGAGGTTTGGCCGATCCAGCGTCACCTTGCTGGTGAAGGCTTCGCGGACCACCTTGAACGACACCGTCATGTCGGCGACGATGATTTCGGTGCCGTCGGGTTTGGCGGTGCGCTGACGGATTTTCAGCGCCTTGCACAGCGGCACGAATTCCGGATAGCGCTCGACGTCGGCCACGAGATCGAACATCTCGGCCGCGCTGTGGGGAACCCGGCGCTTGTTCGAAAATGTCGGCATCGCGTAACGCTCAGCGGGTCATCGCAGCGCGGGCCGCCTGAAGTTTCGCAAAATCGTCGCCGGCATGATGCGACGAGCGCGTCAGGGGACTGGCCGAGACCATCAGAAAGCCCTTGGCATAGGCGATCTTCTCATAGCCGCCAAATTCATCCGGCGTGACATAGCGCATGACGGCATGATGCTTGCGGGTCGGCTGCAGATACTGGCCGATGGTGAGAAAATCGACATCGGCCGAGCGCAGGTCGTCCATCACCTGCAGCACCTCGTGACGCTCTTCGCCGAGCCCGACCATGATGCCGGACTTGGTGAAGATATTGGGGTCGATTTCCTTGACCCGCTGCAACAGGCGGATGGAATGGAAATAGCGCGCACCCGGCCGCACCGTGAGATAGCGCGACGGCACGGTTTCGAGATTGTGGTTGAACACATCGGGCTTTGCCGCGGCGACCACCTCGAGGGCGCCCTCCTTGCGGAGGAAATCCGGCGTCAGGATCTCGATCGTCGTGGTCGGGCAGCGCTCGCGAATGGCGCGAATCGTCCTGGCAAAGTGTTCGGCGCCGCCATCGGCGAGATCGTCGCGGTCCACCGAAGTGATGACGATATGAGCCAAGCCAAGCTTGCGGGTGGCCTCCGCGACATGTTCGGGCTCGAGCGCATCGAGCGCGCCGGGCATCCCGGTCTTGACGTTGCAGAACGCGCACGCGCGGGTGCAGGTGTCCCCCATGATCATGAAGGTGTCGTGCTTCTTGTCCCAGCACACGCCGATATTCGGGCAGCCGGCTTCCTCGCAGACGGTGACGAGGCCGTTTTCCTTGACGATCTTGCGGGTATCGGCATAGCCGCGGCTGTTCGGCGCGCGGACCCGGATCCAGTCCGGCTTCGGCGGCGACAGCGCATCCGGCCGGTTGACCTTTTCCGGATGGCGCGGGCGAAGCTGCGTGGCGGAGACGGTATCGAGAACGACGACCATGGAATGTCCGTTTTCAGGGCATGATCCGGAAAAGTGGTCCCGGTTTTCCGACCAGATCATGCGCCATCAGAGAGAACCCTAGGTAATCCGCCGGACCCCGGACTGCAACCCGCCCTCGCCTTGATCACCTGGAAGCTTTAGCATATCGGCTGCCGCACCCCGCCAGCCTCCCATCCCCGCAGCCGATTGCCATGGCCACCAAAAGCCGCATTTTCGCGCATCCATCCACCCCAAGCCTCGGCCATCAGCTCAAGCGCGACTTCTTCGCCCGCAGCGTGCACAAGGTCGCGCCCGATCTGATCGGCACGACGCTATTGGTGGATGGCGTTGGCGGCATCATCGTCGAGGTCGAGGCCTATCATCACACCGAGGCGGCGGCGCATTCCTACAATGGACCGACGCCGCGCAATCTGGTGATGTTCGGACCGCCGGGCTTTGCCTATGTGTATCGGTCCTACGGCATTCACTGGTGCATCAATTTCGTCTGCGAAAAGGAAGGTTCGGCCAGCGCGGTGCTGATCCGCGCCCTGGAACCCACACATGGCATTGCCGCGATGCGGCGGCGACGCATGCTGCATGACGAGCGGCTGTTGTGCTCGGGACCGGGCAAGCTCACGCAGGCGCTCGCGATCACCCACCAGCACAACGAGCTGCCGCTCGACACCCCGCCGATCGCACTTCATGCGCGGACGCGAAAGCCCGATATCGTCACCGGCTTGCGGATCGGCATCACCAAGGCGGTGGAATTGCCCTGGCGGTATGGCGTGAGGGGCTCGAAGTTTCTCAGCAAGCCGTTTCCGGAAGCGACCTGAGTGATGAGATTGTAGCCCGGATGAGCGAAGCGACATGCGGGAACTGAGTACCCGGATTTCGCTTCGATCATCCTGGCTGCGGTTGCTGAGCTTTGCTACAACGCGTGATGGCACACCGCTTCAATCCGGTTGCCATCGGGATCGCGCAGGAAGGCGGCGTAGTAGGAGGCGTGATAGTTGCGCACGCCCGGTGGACCGTCATCGCTCCCGCCTGCGGCAATGCCGGCGTCCCAGAATACGTCGACCCGGGGTTCGCCACCGTGCCTTGAAGCACCAGTGGCGGCCGGGGGCATCATCGGGCCTCAAGCCTTTGCGGATCGAAAGATAGACGCGGTCGGGATAGGCGGGTCGCGACCGCTCGCCATAGCCGATCCAGTCCTCGCGGTGACCGACCTTGACGATGCCGAGCGCGGTCATGACCGCATCATAAAACCGCGCGGCCGCGGCAATATCCGACACCGAGACATGATCCAGCATCGAGGTCACGTTGCGTTCTTGAGCCGGTCCAATGCCTCGAGGAATTTCGCCTTGCGCGCCAGCGCGGCTTCGCGCTTTTCCTTTTCTTCCTCGACGATCTCTTCAGGCGCGTTGGCGACGAACTTCTCGTTCGACAGCTTGGCGTCGACGCGCTTGATGTCGGCCTCGGCCTTGGCGATTTCCTTGTCGAGCCGGGCTTTCTCGGCCGCCAGATCGATCACGCCCTTCAGCGGTAGCGCCGCGACCTCGCCGCGCACCAGCAATTGCACGGCGCCTTCCGGGGCGCGGTCGACGAATGAGATGTCGGCGAGCCGCGCAAGACGCTTCATCACGTCATTCCAGCGTTTCGCGCGTTCCTGGGTTTCCGCGGAGGCCGCGGCCAGCACCAGCGGCGTCAAGGTCGCCGGCGGAATGTTCATCTCGGCGCGCAGCGAGCGAATGGCGGTGACGAGATCGACCACCCAGCCGATCTCGGCCTCGGCGGCATCGTCGGTGAGATTGTCGTGGCCCGGCCACGGCGCCAAAGTGAGGAGCCCGGGGCGCGCCGGGCCGCCCTCCGCCGTCACCGTCCACAATTCTTCGGTGATGAACGGCATGAACGGGTGCAGCAGTTTGAGGATTTCATCGCGCGCCCACGCCACCATGGCGCGGGTTTCGGCCTTGGCGTCGCCCTCCTCGCCCATCAGCACGGGCTTGGCGAGTTCGAGATACCAGTCGCAATACACATTCCAGACGAAGCGATAGGCCGAGCCGGCGGCATCGTTGAAGCGATAGGCCTCGATCGCTTCGGTGACCTCGCCCACCGCGCGCGCGGTCTCGTGCGCAATCCAGCGGCTCAGCGTCTGCTTCGCCTTGGCGGGATCGAATCCCGGCGGCATTACGCAGCCATTCATTTCGGCGAAGCGGCAGGCGTTCCACAGCTTGGTCGCGAAGTTGCGATAGCCTTCGACGCGCTGCGGCGCGAGCTTGATGTCCCGGCCCTGCGCCGCCATCGCCGCCAGCGTAAAGCGCAGCGCGTCAGCGCCGTAGTCGTCGATCAGATGCAACGGATCGATGACGTTGCCCTTCGACTTCGACATCTTGGCGCCCTTCTCGTCGCGGACGAGGGCGTGAATGTAGACCGTCGGGAACGGCACATCTTTCAAGAAGTGCATTCCCATCATCATCATCCGGGCGACCCAGAAGAAGATAATGTCGAATCCCGTGACCAGAACATCGGTCGGGTAGTAGCGCTTCACGTCAGTCTCGTCGTCGGGCCAGCCCAGCGTCGAGAACGGCCATAACGCCGAGGAGAACCAGGTGTCGAGCACGTCCTCGTCGCGGGTGATGAATCCGGCTCGCTTGTCCGGATCGAGCGCCATCTCGCGGCCCTGCTCGGCGGTGATGACTTCCTGCTCGGCGTAATAGCCGAGCGCGTTGCCGATCGCTTCTTCCTCGGTCTCGGCGACGAACACCTTGCCGTCCGGCCCATACCACGCCGGAATCTGATGCCCCCACCAGAGCT
>JAQGJF010000500.1 GCA_028290765.1 Tardiphaga sp. | reverse complement strand
TGTCCCTATCAATGCGAGTTTTGCGACATACCGGGGCTCTACGGCCGCAACCCCCGGCTGAAAAGCCCGCAGCAGATCACCGCCGAACTCGACAAGCTGCTCGAATGCGGGGTGATGGGATCGGTCTATTTCGTCGACGACAATTTCATCGGCAACCGGAAAGCCGCCCTCGATCTGTTGCCGCACCTCGTCGAGTGGCAGAAGAAAACCGGCTACACCATCCGCCTGTCCTGCGAGGCGACGCTCAACATCGCCAAGCGGCCGGAAATCCTCGAGAAGATGCGCGAAGCTTATTTCTCAACGATCTTCTGCGGTATCGAGACGCCGGATCCCGTGGCGTTGAAGGCGATGCACAAGGATCACAACATGATGGTCCCCATCATGGAAGCGATCAAGACGCTGAACAGTTACGGCATGGAGGTGGTCTCGGGCATCATCCTGGGATTAGACACCGACAAACCCGAGACCGGAAAGCATCTGCTCACCTTCATCGATGAATCGCAGATCCCGCTGTTGACCATCAACCTGCTGCAGGCGCTGCCACAAACGCCGTTATGGGATCGGCTGGTCCGCGAAAATCGGCTGATCGAGGACGAGGGCCGCGAATCCAACGTGGATTTCTATTTGCCGTATGAGGATGTGGTTTCGACCTGGCGCCAATGCATGGGAAGCGCCTACGAGCCGGAAAAACTGATCCAACGCTTCGAATACCAGATCCGCGAAACCTATCCGCATCGCATTCAGCCGCCCGCGACCCCGCAGCGCACGGCATGGAAGAACATCCGGCTTGGTCTGATCATGATGCGCAATATCATCTGGCAGATCGGGGTGCTCGGCGATTACAAGCGCGTGTTCTGGAAATTCGCCTTCCGGCGCCTGATCCGCGGCGAAATCGAGCATTTCATTGCCGTGATGCTGGTGGCGCATCACTTGATCATGTACGCCCGCCAGGCCTCCGTGGGCCGCGCCAACGCGTCGAATTATTCATTGCGGATGCAGGGGGCGTCCGTCCCTGCCGAATAGCACCGGGCCACGCGTCGATGCAGATCATCTGCGATCCGGGACCGGCCTCCGTGGCCGCCAGGTGAAAGCGGTATGACCGAGTCCGTTCCATCGCTGCGATCGTTTCGGGATTTGCGGCAATTGACGCCGGCGCGGGTGGGCCTCGGTCGGGCCGGCGCGAGCCTGCCGACGCAGGCGCTGCTTGAATTTACCCTCGATCATGCCCGCGCCCGCGACGCCGTCCATGCCCTGCTCGACGTGCCTGCCGTGATCTCCGGGCTCGATGCGCTCGGCCTCGAGACGCTGGCGGTGTCCAGTCGCGCGCTTGACCGCAAGGACTATCTGCGGCGTCCCGATCTGGGGCGAAAGCTCGACGCCAGGTCGCAGGATCTGCTCGCGCGCCGTCATAGCCAGGCTTGCGATGTGGCCATCATCATCGGCGACGGCCTGTCGTCCTCGGCCGTCACCGGCCATGCGATCGAATTGGTCCGAAGTCTGCTGGCGCGATTGGCATCGGCCGGAAGTGGCGTCGGGATCGCCGTGGTGGCAACGGGGGCGCGGGTCGCCCTCGGCGACGAGATCGGCGCTCTCGTCGGTGCGCGCATGACCGTGATGCTGATCGGGGAGCGGCCGGGCCTGTCGGCGCCGGATAGCCTTGGCGCCTACCTGACTTTCGCACCAAGACCGGGGCTGACGGACGCCGATCGCAATTGCGTCTCCAACATCCATGCCGCGGGTCTCGGCTATGACGAGGCGGCCTTCAAGATCGCGTGGCTGGTCGGCGCCGGCCTGGCGCGCCGAATCTCGGGCGTGGCGCTGAAAGATGAAAGCGGAGTTCAACCGCTTTTCTTGAATGGCGACGGCGAGGGCGCATGACAAACACGCGATCCGGGCCGGTTTCCGCCTCTGCGCGCCAATTTGGCGCTGTCGGCTGCCTTGCGAGATGTCGCATAGACCTGCTAAACCTCGTCGCGGCAAATTTACTGCATGTTTTCAAGGGTTAGTGGCGAAACAGACGTGGCCAGTTCAGCCTCATTCGTGCCCGGGAACCCAGCTAGATAATTTGAGCCGACGAGAGAATTGGATAAGGCATGCTCGAAAAGAACATCATCGATCCCGACGCCCGGAAAACCGAGCGGAAGCCGGTCAGCATCGCCTTTGGACTGGAGCGCATCGGGCTGATCGCTGTCCGCGCGCCGGTATTGTCCTGCCTTATTCTCCTCGCGCTGGTCATCGGCGCCATCTTCGGAATCGAACGTATCAAGATCGACGATTCGCTGAGCCAGCTGTTCCGATCCAACAGCAAGGAATATCGGCAGTATGAGGAGGTCACCAAGCGGTTTCCCTCGACTGAATATGACGTGCTGGTGGTGGTCGAGGGCAAAAACCTGCTGGCGCGCCCCAATCTTGAGAAGCTTCGCGAGATGGTCACGGACCTGCAACTCGTCGAAGGCACGCGCGGGCTGATCTCGCTGTTTTCGGCGCGGCAGGCGCCGGCGCCGGGCAAGTTTCCGGCCGCGCTGTTTCCCTCGGAACTGCCGCAAGGTGCCGATTACGACAAGTTCATCGAGACCGTGAAGGCCAACGAGATCATTCGCGGCAAGCTGTTGTCCGAGGACGGCACCCTGGCCCTGATCGTGCTGTCGCTGGAGCCGTCGATCGTCTCCAACAGCGGGCTGAACAAGACGATCACCGAGATCCGCAAGATCATGAATGACGATCTGGCGGGCAGCGGATTGTCGAAGGAATTGTCCGGCGTTCCGGTGATGCAGCTCGAGATCCGCAACGCGGTCGAGCGCGACGGCCTGATCTACAACATCGCGGGCATTCTCGCCGGGTGCCTGATCGCGATCGTGTTTTTCCGCAAGGTGTCGTTCATGATCGTCGCGGCCTTCCCGCCGCTATTGGCGATCCTGCTGGCGCTCGGCGTGCTCGGCTGGGCCGGCTTCAGCCTCAACATGTTCCTCAACGTCATGACACCGCTGATCATGGTGATCAGTTTCTCTGATTCGATGCAGTTGACCTTCGCGGCGCGCGACCGGCTGCTCGCCGGCGAAGACAGGTTTTCGGCGTTCCGAAATGCCGTCCTCGTGGTCGGTCCGGCCTGCGTGCTGACCCACGCCACCGCCGGGATTTCCTTCCTCGCTCTGCAGTTTTCGGATTCCGCGCTGATCCGGGCGTTCGGCGAGGCCGGTCTTGCCGCGACCATTATCGCACTGCTCGCGGTGCTGTCGCTGGTGCCGGTGTTCGGCGTTTTGCTGGTCCGCAACGAGCAGGTGTTCGCGGCCAAATTCAAGACGGCGGACGCCGGCGTCAATGCGTTGCGTGCGTTCTGCTACTGGATCGCGGTGCGCATGGTCAGCCGTCCCGGCCTGTTCAGTCTGATCGCGGTGGCGCTCGTCGGCGGGCTCGCCGTCGTCTATGCCAATCTGGAGCCGCGCTACCGGCTCGCCGATCAGGTGCCGGACAAGCAGCAGGCGGTGGCGGCAAGCGGCCGTCTCGATGCCAAGCTGACCGGCGCCAATCCGATCGACATTCTGATCGAATTCCCCAAGGGACAGTCGCTGTATTCGCCCGAAACCCTGCAAACCATCGCCGACGTTCATGCGATGGTCGAAAAGCAGGCTGGTGTCGGCAACGTATGGTCGCTGGAAACGCTGCGCCGCTGGCTCGCCGAGAAAGCGGGCAGCTCGGATGTCGCGACGCTGAAGGAATATGTCAGCGTGATTCCCGAACATCTGGTCAGGCGCTTCATCTCCGCCGAGCAGGACGCAGTTGTCGTTTCCGGACGGGTGCCCGACCTCGATTCCAGCCAGATCCTTCCCGTGGTGGAAAAGCTCGATGCTGCACTGAATGATGTCCGCAAGAAACATCAGGGCTATGAGATCGCCGTCACCGGGCTGTCGGCGATTGCGGCGCGTAACAGCGCCAACATGATCGAAAAGCTCAACCGCGGGCTGACCGTCGAATTCGCCTTGGTCGCGATCTTCATTGGATTGGCGTTCCGATCGCTGGTGGTGATGTTCGCCTGTATCCTGCCCGGCATTTTCCCGGTGGTGCTGTCGGGCACGGTGCTATGGGCGCTCGGGGAGGGGCTGCAGTTCGCCAGCGTGGTCGCGTTGACGGTGTCGTTCGGCCTCGGGCTGAGTGCCACGATCCATTTCCTCAACCGGTTACGGCTGGAGACCACGCCGGATATCAGTCCCGAACTGGCGGTCGAGCGCGCGACGGTGCTGGTCGGTCCCGCCTTGATCCTCACCACCGTGGTGCTGGCCTGCGGTCTGGTGGTGACGGTGTTTTCCGACCTGCCGTCGCTGCGGCTGTTCGGCTGGCTCAGCGCGTTCGCGATGGTCGCCGCATTGGTCGCGGACCTGTTTATCCTGCGCCCGACTGCGATGTGGCTGATCAATATGTCGCAGCGGCTGCGCGGCACCGGGGCGCATGCGAAGCCGGCGGAATCATTGGCGAACAGGAGCGGCGAATAACCGAGAGGGATTGCCGCTCGCCATTTCATGCGAGACAAAAAAGGCCCCCGGACCAGGTCCGGGGGCCTTTTTTCGGAAAATGCGGTCGGTGTTAGCCGCGCACCATGCTGATCGATACGCCCCGGATCTCGCCCTTCGAGCTGATCGAGACCGACTGCTTGTTGCCGCGGGTCGTCAGATTCAGCGTTGCGGCGAAACCGGCGGCCTCGACGACGACCTCGATCTGACCGCCACCGGCCCTGCCTTGCAGGTTGCCGTTGATATTGCGGCTCGCCTCGTTCCAGGTGCCGATAATGCGATCGGGGCCCTGGGTGGTGACATTGCTGCTGAGATCGAATTTGTAGCTGTCGCTGGCGCAACGCAGGGTCTGCTGCAGGCCGCTGCCACTGCCATCGACCTTGTAGGTAGCCCTGCAGCGAATGCGTTCGGTCGATCCGTCGGACAGCGAGACCGTCCCGTTGCCGGACCAGGTGCCGTCAAAACCGGCGAAAGGTCCCGACTGGGCGTTGCTGGCGGACACGGACATCATGAGAGCGGCGCCGACGCCGGCAACCTTGATCGACTGCCAAAACAAATTAGAACCAAACCGTTTCATATCGCGCTTTTCCCATGAAAAATGACGTTGTCGGCCAAGACCTTAGTTTGACCAGTCCGGCTCAACCAGGACCCGTCTCGCCGCATCGAAGTTTAGTGTCGCCGCTTGAGCCTTAGGTTCAACAAAATTATCACACTTGGTTTGATCCGGGATACGCGTTGTAGCGCACCTCCTTGAAACTTTTGCAATTCGCGGAATTGTCTTGATGGCGGCCTTCGGCGAATCCGGACCGTCGCGCGATCAATTTGCCACAGCGAGGTGTGCATTTTGCGTCCCCTGTTGCCCGCAAGACACGCATCGACCATTGGTCTTATTAAAATAATTGTTTGATATCAATATGTTGAAGGTGCAGCCGGATTGGTCTAGCGGCTGGGAAGCAACCTTGCGCCGTCATCAATTTGGCCGCAATTGGCAGCGCTTTTGGGTTGCTCGATAGCTCGTGTCCTGTTTGCTTCTCTACCCTCAACGGAGATTGGACACCGGGTTCGTGCCGGCGGATGCGGACGGCCTGGATATGCTAACCACCACTTGGGACCAAATCCCGCTTTCAGAATGAAGGAAGACAATGCCTAAATTTGTAATGTTACTTGCCCTGCTGTCCATCACCGCTTCCACCGCCGCCTTCGCGCAGCAGGGGCACAGTGGCACCGAGCAAGAGCAGAAGGCCTGCGCGCGCGACGTCCAGAAGTTCTGCCGCAAAATGATGGACCAGGGCGACCTCGTGATTTTGTCTTGCCTTCAACAGGTCCGTCCGAAGATCAGCCCGGCCTGCAACCAGGTGCTGGTCAGCCACGGGCAATAAGCCCGCCAAAATCGACACTTTGCGTTGGTTTGGCCGGCGAATTCCCCTATATGGAGTTCGCGACACACGCCGCTTGCCCGTTGTTCCGGCGGGTCTGGCGGTGTGTGGGAAAATCACGTTCTCCGAGTTAACGGTGCCAGTCCTTGATGACCACTGCGAGCGACCTGCGATCTGGCAAAACCCACCGTGACGAGAATTTCCCGGTCGCGTCGTGGATTATTCATCCGCGTCACCGGGCCCTGATCCTGGCGTTCTACAATTTCGTTCGGACCGCCGACGACATCGCCGATCATGCGTCGCTCGGCGCGCCGGACAAGCTGGCCTATCTCGATCTGCTGGAAGCCGAATTGCTCGGCCAGGGCGACAGCCAGCCCGAAGCCGTCAATTTGCGGCGGGCGCTGGCGGAGCGTTCGATGCCGCCGCGGCATGCGCTCGACGTCCTGATCGCCTTCCGCATGGATGTCACCAAGCTCCGTTATGAGAATTGGGACGAAGTCATTCACTATTGCCGATATTCGGCGATGCCGGTGGGGCGCTTCATGCTCGACGTCCACGGCGAGAGCACATCGACCTGGGCGGCCTCGGACGCGCTTTGCGCCGGCTTGCAAATCAACAATCATCTGCAGGATTGCGCGAAAGACTACCACGACCTCAATCGGGTCTATCTGCCGCGCGATGCGCTCGCGGCCGCCGGCGCTCCGGTGGAGGCGCTCGGAGCGGCGCGGGCATCGGCTCCGTTGTTGCAATGCCTGCACTCCCTCGCGGTGCGAACCGCGGGGCTGCTCGATCAAAGCAAGTCGCTCAGCGCCGAGGTCAGGGATTTTCGCCTCGGGCTCGAGATCTCCGTGATTCAGGCCTTCGCCGACAGGATCGTCAACCTGCTGCAGGTCCGCGATCCGTTGAGTGAAAAAGTGCATCTGAGCCCGACGCAGTTGCTCGCTCACAGCATCGGCGGCATCGCGACCGAGATGGCGCGCCGCGCCGTGGGGCGGCGGGCGGTGTCGAACCCGGCTCCGCGCGCATGAACCGGCAGGTGACAAGCGAGCCGTCGCAGCCAGGCGAGGCCCAGGAGGCTCAAGACGTCCAGGGCGTTGGCGTCCAGGGCGTCGCGGCGGGAAGTTCGTTCTACGCCGCGATGCGTATTTTGCCGCGCGCGCAGCGCGACGCGATGTTTCAGATCTACAGTTTCTGCCGGCAGGTCGACGACATCGCGGATTCCGACGGGCCGCGGCCGGAGCGGCTGGCCGCGCTGGCGCAGTGGCGCGACGACATCGATGCGCTTTATGCGGGGCGCCCGCCGGCCAGGGTGCGCGACTACGCACCGTCGGTTCGCCAGTTCGGCCTGCGGCGCGAGGATTTTCTGGCGATCATCGACGGCATGGAAATGGACGTGCCCGCCGATATCCGGGCTCCTGACGACAAAACCCTCGACCTGTATTGCGACCGCGTCGCCAGCGCGGTAGGCCGGCTGTCCGTGAAAATTTTCGGTTTGCCGGACGACGACGGCATTCTGCTCGCACATCATTTGGGACGCGCCTTGCAATTGACCAACATCCTGCGCGACATCGACGAAGATGCCGCGATCGGCCGGCTGTATTTGCCGCGTGAAATGCTGTTCCACGCGGGCATTACCAGCTCCGATCCACAGGCGGTCATCCTCAATCCTGCGCTGCCGAAGGTCTGCGCGCCGCTGGTGGCGCGGGCACGGGCGCATTTCGAGAAAGCCGACGCGGTCATGGCCCGTAATCGGCGCCGCGTGGTGCGGGCGCCCCGGATCATGTCGAAATATTATCGCAAGATCCTCGAATTGCTGGTGGCGCGGGGCTTTGCGCTGCCGCGCAATCCGGTGCGTCTCGGCAAGGCCGCGAAGGTCGCGATCCTGCTCCAATACGCGTTCATCTGATGCAAAAGACCGTCCACGTCATCGGTGCGGGCGTTTCGGGGCTGTCGGCCGCCGTCCGTCTTGCGAATGCGAATTTCAAGGTTCACGTCCACGAAGCGACGCAGCAGGCGGGAGGCCGCTGCCGGTCGTATTTCGACGGCGCGACCCAGCTCACGATCGATAATGGCAACCACCTTCTGCTGTCCGGAAACAGCCATGCGCGCGCCTATGCGCGCTCGATCGGCACCGAAGCCGGACTGGTCGGACCGCAGCGCGCCCAGTTTGCGTTCGCCGACATCAAGACCGGTCAGCGCTGGCAGCTCGATCTCGGCGACGGCCGGATGCCGACCTGGCTGTTCGACGAGAGCCGCCGCGTTCCCGACACCGGTGTGCTCGATTATGTCGCGCTGGCGCCGCTGATCTGGGCACCGGCGACGAAGCTGGTAGGCGACACCATCACCTGCAAGGGGACGCTGTACGACCGGCTGGTGCAGCCGCTGCTGCTCGCGGCGCTCAATGTCGACCCGCCGGAGGGGTCTGCGGGTCTTGCCGGCGCGATCGTGCGGGAAACGCTGCTGGCGGGAGGGCAGGCGTGCCGGCCACTGATCGCACGCGACGGCTTGAGCGCGGTTCTGGTCGAGCCGGCGATCGAGCTGTTGCGGGCCAAAGGCGCCGGGATTCATTTCGGGCACGAATTGCGCGGCTTCGCCATGGCGGGTGACCGGATCGGCGAGCTGCAATTCGGCGACGACAATGTGGCGATGGCGCCGGGAGACGCCGTCGTGATGGCCGTTCCGCCGCGTCCGGCCGCGGCGCTGCTGCCGGGCCTCAAAACCCCTTCGAAATTCCGCGCCATCGTCAACGCGCATTTCCGGTTCGATCCCCCCAAGGATATGCCGCCACTGATCGGCGTGGTGGGTGGCCTGGTGGAATGGCTGTTCGCGTTCCCGCAGCGCCTGTCGGTCACCATCAGCAATGGCGACCGGCTGGTGGATATGCCGCGTGAGGAGCTCGCCCAGGCGATCTGGCGGGATATCTGCAAGATTGCCGGCGTCGCCGGCGATCTGCCGCCCTGGCAGATCGTACGCGAACGCCGGGCAACCTTCGAGGCCACGCCGGAACAGAATGCGCTGCGGCCGGGGCCGGTCACGACCTGGAAAAACCTGTTTCTCGCGGGCGACTGGACTGATACGGGGTTGCCCGCGACCATCGAGGGATCCGTGCGCTCCGGCGATCGCGCGGCGGACCTCGTGCTGGCGCGTCAGGCCTGATTACGACCAGCGGTGGTGGCTTCGGTATTCACAGCGAGCGCGGAACGATGTCGAGCGATATGAAATCCGGCAATCATCCCTCGGGGGGCGAAAGCAAGACGATCGATGCCAGCATCGCGTCGGCGACGCGCGCCTTGCTCGGCTTTCGCCAGGCCGATGGCCACTGGGTATTCGAACTCGAGGCCGATTGCACCATCCCGGCGGAATACGTGCTGCTGCGTCACTATCTCGGCGAGCCCGTGGACGCCGCGCTGGAGGCCAAGATCGCCGTCTATCTGCGCCGCGCCCAGGGCGCCCATGGCGGCTGGCCGCTGGTCCACGATGGCGATCTCGACATGAGCGCCAGCGTGAAATCGTATTTCGCGCTGAAAATGATCGGCGATTCCGCGGATGCGCCGCACATGGCCCGTGCCCGCGAGGCGATCCGCTCGCGCGGCGGCGCCATTCACAGCAACGTTTTCACCCGCTTCATGCTGGCGATGTTCGGGGTGCTGACCTGGAACAGCGTGCCGGTGCTGCCGGTGGAGATCATGCTGCTGCCGATGTGGTCGCCGTTTCACATCAACAAGATCTCCTACTGGGCGCGGACGACGATGGTGCCGTTGATGGTGCTGGCCGCCCTGAAGCCGCGGGCGCGAAATCCGCTGGGCGTCGGCATCGACGAACTATTCCCCGAAGACCCGCGTTCGATCGGAATGACCGCGAAGGCGCCGCAT
>JAQGJF010000194.1 GCA_028290765.1 Tardiphaga sp. | reverse complement strand
GCGGAAACATCACGCTCGACATGAACAGCAGGCTGACCAGCGGCACGCCGCGGACAAGCTCGACATAGAGCACGCAAAGCGACCGGATCGCGGGTAGCTTGGAACGGCGGCCGAGCGCGACGACGATCCCGAGCGGGAAGCCGAAGGCCAATCCGAACGTCGCCAGGATCAGGGTCACCGGCAGCCCGCCCCACCGATCCTGGGAAACATGGGACAGCCCGAAGACGCCGCCCCACATCAGCACGCCAATCACGACCAGTGCCGTAACCCACACCAGCACCAGCTCCTTGCGCCACCAGCTGCGGCGGCTCGACACAACGAAGAGCGCGATGAAGGTCAGGACCGCAAGCGCGGGGCGCCATTGCTGATCAAAGGGATAGGTGCCGAACAGGATGAAGCGATACTTCTCGGGAATCACGGCCCAACAGGCGCCAAGTCCGCGGATAGCCCGGCAAGCTCCGGTCTGATTCCCGGGAACCGTCCAGATCGCGTTCCAGAAACCCCACTGCACGAAGCTTACGCATGCCTTCGCGAGCAGGAAGATCAGCAGCAGTGAAATGACGCTCGAGGGAATCGAGGAGAACAGATTGGCGCGCAACCATCCAATCGCGCCGCCGCGTCCGGCGGGGGGCGATCGCGGCCGGCCGGATAGAAGCGGGTCTTGCCGCGCATCCGTGAGCGATGTCATCGGTCAGCGCTCCGATAGCGCGATGCGCGCGTTGTACCAGTTCATGAACAGGCTGATGCCGAGGCTGATCGTCAGGAACACCCCCATGATGAGCGCGATCGATTCGATGGCCTGGCCGGTCTGATTCAGCGTGGTATTCGCGACCGACACGATGTCCTGGTAGCCGACCGCGACGGCCAGTGAAGAATTCTTCGTCAGGTTCAGATACTGGCTGGTCATCGGCGGAATGATGACGCGAAGCGCCTGCGGCATGACGATGCGCTGAAGGACGAAACTGTGGCGCAGACCGAGCGCCCTGGCGGCATCCCACTGCCCGTTCGGAACGGCCTGGATGCCGCTGCGCACGATCTCGGCGATGAAGGCCGAGGTGTAGGTGACGAGCGCAACCAGCAGCGCGAAATACTCCGGCGACAGCGTCAATCCACCGACAAAATTGAAGCCGCGCAACTCGGGCATGGCGATGGCCCAGGAGACTCCCAGACCCCATGACACCAGAGCCGGCAGTCCGACCACGAGGCCGAGCGCGTATGGCCAGAGCGAACGCGGCTTGCCATCGAGCAATTGCCGCGCCACCAGGCGCTTGCGCACTGCATAGCAAGCGAGCAGCCCAAGCGCGGCGGCGCCGATCACCCACAGGTTTCCCGCCTCGATCGCCATCGAGGGCAGCACCAGACCGCGGTTTGAAAGGTACACGCCGTCGATCGGCATCCATGCGGCGCGGGCCGCGGGCAGTCCCTGCATCAGCACGTACCAGAACAGAAGCTGCAGCAGCAGCGGGATATCCCGCAGCACTTCGACATAGACTGCCGCCAGGCGGGACAGCAGCCAATTGGACGACAGCCGCGCAATGCCGATCAGCGTTCCCAACACCGTCGCAAGCACGATGCCGATCACCGCGACACGGAGCGTATTGACGACGCCGACCATGAAGGCGCGCAGGTAGGTGTTCTGCGGACTGTAGGCGATCCAGGCGTCGGCAATCGGCATCCCGGCCTCGCGACCGAGAAAGGCAAAGCCGGTCGAGATGCGGCGCACCGACAGATTGTGAGCGGCGTTGGACCAGAGCCAGGCGACAGCCGCGATCGCGAGCCCCACCACCACGACCTGCCAGAGAAGTCCGACAAGGCGCTCATGGCTCAAGGAGAAGAGCGAGCGCTTGCGGCGAGCAGGTCCGGACGCGGGTATCGTCACGGCACAAGATCCTTCTGTCAGCAACGATCTTCAGCTGGACGCACGAGGCGCGCTTCATATGTTGCATGAAAATCTGTTTTATGCAACATATGTTTCATGGCCCAGCAACAGCCGAAGTCCTCGCCGCTCAATGAACTCTGCAGCGCCCTGCCCTCGCTGCCGATGCGGCTGCGGGAAGTCGGGCGGTTCGTTGCCGCCAATGATTACGACGCCACGACGCGTTCGATGCGCGAATTGGCCGCGACGGCGGGCGCCGATCCCGCTTCGTTTACACGGCTGGCGCAGGCGCTTGGTTATTCGGGATGGGACGAGCTCCGTGCCGCCTTGACCGAGGCACGCCGGCCCGCGCAGCCGTCTCCATTCTCGGGCCGGGCCAGGGGGCGGCGCCATGGCCCCAATTCCGACGTCACGCTGGTCGCCGACAAGCTCGAAGCCGAAGCGGCCGGCCTTGCCCGCATTTCCCCAGGCGCCGTGGCAACGGCGGCCAAGACTCTGCACGCGGCGCAACGGATCTGGATTGCCGGCTTTCGAAGCTGCCGCAGCGTGGCGGAATTGCTCAATTACCAGCTTCGCCTGTTCCGGCCCGACGCCGTGCAGCTGGTTGGCGGTTCGGGTCCCGAGGATCTCGACCTCGGCGCATTCCGTGCCGGCGACGCCGTCATCGTCATCGGCTTTGCGCCCTATTCAACGGCGAGTGTTTTGTCGGCACGCGCGGCGCATGATTCCGGCGCTGCGCTGATCGCGATCGCCGATACGGTCGCCGCACCAATGGCGGAGGGCGCCGATCACCTTCTGCTGTTCGAGGCGGCCGCCTCGCCCGGTTTCTTTCCGAGCCTGACCGGTGCGATTGCCGTCGCGCAGTCGCTTGCCGCCGTCACCTTCGCGCTTGGCGGCGCGGGCGCGAAGCGCCGCCTCGAAGAGACCGAAGCTCGCCTCGCGGCGATGTCGCAATATGTCGCCGAGAAAGGTTGAAACTCATGGGCGCCAGACAGAGCCGCGTGCTGCATCGAAGCCTGCGCGAAACCCCTCCCAGGGCTGTCGGCGGGGACGGCGTCTGGCTCATTGCCGAGGACGGCCGCCGTATTCTCGATGGCTCCGGCGGCGCGGCCGTTTCCTGCCTCGGACATCAGCATCCGCGCGTGATCGAGGCCATTTCCAGGCAGGCGTCGAAGCTCGCTTATGCCCATACCGGCTTTTTTTCCTCTGAGCCGGCCGAGGCGCTGGCCGACCGGCTCGTCGGCGACGAGCCCGGCGGCCTCGCCTATGCCTATCTGGTCAGCGGCGGATCCGAAGCCATCGAAGCCGGCATCAAGCTGGCGCGGCAATATTTCATCGAACGCGGCCAGCCGCAGCGTCAGCGCTTCATCGCCCGCCGCCAGAGCTACCACGGCAATACCTTGGGCGCGCTGGCGGCAGGCGGAAACGCCTGGCGCCGTGAACCCTATGCGCCGTTGCTGTCGTCCGCCTTCAGCCATGTGACGGCGGCGTTTGCGTATCACGAAAAACGCGACGATGAATCGGAAGCCGATTTCACGGCGCGGCTGGCGGCCGAACTGGAAGCCGAGTTCCAGCGCCTCGGCCCCGACACGGTGGCGGCCTTCATTGCCGAGCCCGTGGTCGGCGCCACCGCCGGCTGCGTGCCGCCGCCCGAGGGCTACTTCAAGGCGGTGCGCGAGATCTGCGACCGGCACGGCGCCCTGCTCATCCTCGACGAGGTGATGTGCGGCATGGGCCGCACCGGCACGCTTCACGCCTGGGAACAGGAGGGCATTGCGCCCGACATCCAGACCATCGCCAAGGGGCTGGGCGGCGGCTACCAGCCGATCGGCGCCATGCTCGCAAGCGCCGATATCATCGACACCATCCGGCAGGGCTCGGGAGCCTTCCAGCACGGACATACCTATCTCGCCCACCCGCTGGCCTGCGCGGCGGCGCTCGAAGTGCAGCGGATCATCGCTGAGGAGAAATTGCTCGAAAAGGTCAGGGATCTCGGCCATCACCTCGAGCAGCGCCTGGCCGAACGCTTCGGCAATCACCGGCATGTCGGCGATATCCGTGGGCGCGGCCTGTTTCAGGCCATCGAGCTGGTCGCCGATCGCGGCAGCCGCCTGCCGTTCGATCCCGGCCTCAAACTCAACCAGCGGATCAAGGCTGCGGCGTTCGAAGCCGGCCTTGCCTGCTATCCCGCCGGCGGGACGATGGATGGCCGTAGCGGCGACCATGTCCTGCTAGCGCCGCCCTATATCGCGACACCGGACGATATCGACATGATCGTCGACAGATTAGGCTCTGCCGTAGACGGCGCATTGAAAACAGTTGTTTAGCAGGAGGAGGAGCGGAATGAATAGAATCATCATTGCTACCGGATTGCTCGCTGCCTGGATTTCGGCGGCGGCCGCCGGAACACTCGACACCGTCAAGCAGCGCGGCACGCTGGTGTGCGGCGTCAGCGCAGGCTTTGCCGGATTCTCGGTGCCGGACTCCCAGGGCAATTACAAGGGCCTCGACGTCGACTATTGTCGCGCATTGGCGGCGGGCGTTCTCGGTGACGCCAACAAGGTGCGCTATGTCGCGCTCACGGCGCAAAACAGATTCACCGCGCTGCAGTCCGGCGAGATCGATGTGCTCTATCGCAATTCCACGCAGACCTATCTGCGCGGCGTGACCCTCGGCCTGCGACAGGGGCCGATCAATTTCTACGACGGCCAGGGTTTTGTCGTCCGGCGTGACAGCGGCGTGAAAGACCTGAAGGGGCTCAATGGCGCCACCGTCTGCGTCGCGCAGGGAACGACCCATGAGGTGACGCTCGGCGACTACGGTCGCGCCAACGGGATCGAGTGGAAGCCGCTGGTGTTCGATCGCGTCGATACCATGTACCAGACGTTTTTCGGCGGGCGTTGCGATGCCATGACCCAGGACGCATCCGCCCTCGCCGGCGCGGTGGCCACGGCGGCGCCGAACGCCGCCGACTACCTCGTCCTGCCGCAGACGATCAGCAAGGAACCCCTCGGGCCGTTCACGCGCAACGGCGACGAGGTGTGGACCGACATCATCGCCTGGCTTCACTACGGCTTGATCGAGGCGGAAGAACTCGGCGTCACCGCCGCCAAGGCGGACGACATGGCAAAATCCAGCAACGTGCCGTCGATCCAGCGCCTGCTCGGCAGCACCGGCGAACTCGGATCGCGGCTCGGCCTCGACAACAAATGGATGGTGCAGGCCATCAAGGCGGGCGGTAACTACGCCGAGATCTTCGAGCGCAATGCGGGCCAGGCGAGCCCACTGAAGCTCGAGCGCGGCCTGAACGCGACCTGGAACAAGGGCGGCCTGATGTACGCTATCCCCTTTAAATAGAACCCCGACGTCGAGGCACGGTTGCGCGTGTGATTGCATCTTCAATGTCTGTCGTTGGCAGTTTGCCAACTCCACCGTTTGGCGAACGTCCGCTTAGCGCGGCGGGTTCAGACGTTCCTCAAAGGCGAATTTTGACCCACGCCGGACGTCAGGCGGCTGAACGCAGGCGGATGTAGCGCGTTTGACCATCTAAGGGTTCGGCTTCACGTTGTTCGCTGCAGTGCCGCATTGAAAGCTTTACCGGCATTTCGCAATCTATCTGCCCATGTTTGCGTTAGTGGTACAGCAACGGCTGCCCCTTGACAGGCAAGTTGTGCGACACACCTCTTCACAAGGCCAATAATAATCCGTTGGCCGAGAACGAAGGAGGCGCAATGACTCCACCTGCAAAGGTTGCCGCAGTGACCGCTGCTGCAAACGTTCGGGCTGCAGCGTAGCGGCTTAACTCACGAACACGTGCCGGGAGCGGTCTATGGGCCGCATCAGTGAGGCATGGCCCAGCATGACCCTCCCGGCGCGATTTGTAAGCTTCGGTCTCCCGTCCGATTTCTTGTAGGTATTCTCTCTCTCTGGTCGTTAATCCCAGAGAAGCGCCTCATTCAGAATGTCGGCAAGACTGGATCTGAACCGGTTCTACCTGGAGGATATCAAATGGAAGATCATGTTTACAAAATTCTGGAACTCGTGGGGTCGTCCGAGAAAAGCATAGAAGATGCCATTCAGAATGCCATAACCCGCGCATCCAAGACTCTTCGTGAAATGAAATGGTTCGAAGTCCTCCAAACGAGAGGCCATATTGAAAAGGGATCCGTTCGCCACTATCAAGTGACACTGAAAGTCGGGTTTACATTGGACAAATAACTGGTCTCAACGAGATCCGAACTTAGCCGGATCAGGCAGCTCTTTGCCAGCGCCGCTTGTTGCCCACGGCTTCCTGAATCCACCGGGACCGATGGATTGCGCCCAAAAAGCAGTGCGGAGCCTCTTTCATCCGCAATTCGACAGAATCTTCTGCAGTATCGCCTCGACCGAGTGCGGCGAAATCCCAAG
>JAQGJF010000179.1 GCA_028290765.1 Tardiphaga sp. | reverse complement strand
CTACAGCGCTTTCCGGTCATATTGGATCACTCAGTGATCCAATATGACCGGAAAGCGCCGTAGATTCTCGTGTTGGCGCATGTCCTTGTCGGCGAACCGGATCCACTTCGCCGGGACATGCGCTAGGTATCGCGCCAGCCGCTCAATTTGAGCATTTGGAGCCAGTTAGGGGCAGCCGGCCGCAATCGCAAGGAAATCCGCCGCCTTCAGGCTGGCGCCCCCGACCAGGGCGCCATTGACGTTCGGAACCGCCATCAGCTCGGCGGCATTCGAGGGTTTTACCGAACCGCCATACAGGATGCGCATCCGCTCGCCTTCCGCCCTAAAGCGCTCGGTGAGGCGATCACGGATAAAACCATGAACTTGTTCGACATCTGCCGCGGTCGGGGTTCGCCCGGTGCCGATCGCCCAGACCGGCTCATAGGCCACCACCGTATTGGCCGAGGTGGCGCCGTCCGGGAGCGAACCGGCGAGCTGGCCGCCGCAGATCTGCAGAGTCTGGCCGGCATCGCGGTGATCCTGGGTCTCGCCGATACAGACGATCGCCACGAGACCCGCACGCCAAGCCGCCTCGGCCTTCTGGCGGACCAGCGCATCGGTTTCGCCATGGTCGGCACGGCGTTCGGAATGGCCCACAATCACGGCGCTGGCGCCGGCATCGGCCAGCATTTCGGCCGAAATATCCCCGGTATGGGCCCCGGACGGCTTTGGGTGGCAATCCTGCGCCCCGACGGTCATTTTTGAACCGCGCGCCTTCCCGGCCAGGGCCGCCAGCAGGGTCGCCGGCGGGCAGACCAGGAGATCGGCCTTCGTCCCGACCGACCCGGCCCCTGCGACCATGGCCTCGAATTCGGCCATCGAGGCCTTGAGACCGTTCATTTTCCAGTTCCCGGCGATCAGCGGACGACCTTTATCCATCATGTTTCTCACAGGCTGTTGACCGGTCTGCGCTAGCAGATGGGACGGATCGGCACCAGTTCCGGCAACACCGATTTGGGGCTTTCCGATCCTTAACCAATCCGCCCGCGCGTCACGGTTGCGACGGGGCGACTGCCACTTTATGATGCTTTATCAACTCGGCGACGCCCTTTTGCGGTATCCGCTCCGGACGCGTCCTGTTCCCTCCTGCAGATAAAGTGGACCCATGCTTCGAGGAATGCGCAAAGCCTCATCAAATTGGCTCGGCAAAATCATTATGAGCGTCGTGATGGGCGTGCTGATCGTCTCCTTCGGCATCTGGGGCATCGCCGACATGTTCAAGGGGTTTGGGCAATCGACGCTGGCCAAGATCGGCCGCACCGAGATTTCGACCGAGCAATTCCGGCAGGTCTACACCGACCGGTTGCAGCAGATCGGCCGCCAGTTCGGCCGCCCGCTGACCTCGGACCAGGCGCGCGCCTTCGGCCTCGACCGCCAGGTGCTGCAGCAGATGGTCGCAGAAGCAGCGCTCGACGAGGACGCGCGGCGTCTCGGCCTCGGCCAATCCGAAGAAGCCATCAAAAAAATGATTCTCGACGACCCCAATTTCAAAAATCCGACCGGGGCGTTCGATCCGGTGCGCTTTACCCAGACGCTGCGCCAATACGGCTTTACCGAACAGCGCTACGTCGCCGAACAGCGCCGGGTCTCGCTGCGCCGGCAGATCGCCAACACCGTGTCCGCCGGACTCGAGCCGCCCAAGGTGATGCTCGAAGCCGCCAACCGGTTTGCGAACGAACAGCGCACGATCGAATATGTGAAACTGGACGCCGCGCAGGCCGGCACCATCGATCCGCCATCGCCGGAAGCGCTGGCCAGCTATTTCGACGATCACAAGACGCAATTCCGCGCCCCCGAATATCGCAAGATCTCCTTCGTCGTGGTCACGCCGGACGAGATCGCCAAATGGTCGAACATTTCCGACGAGGACGCGAAGAAGGTGTTCGAACAGCGCCGCGACAAATTCGGAACGCCGGAGCGCCGCGATATCTCGCAAATCGTGTTCCCGAATGGCGAAGAGGCCCAGGCGGCACGCACCAAGATCGATGCCGGAACGTCGTTCGACGAACTCGCCAAGGAACGCGGCCTCACCGCCGGCGACGTCAATCTCGGCATGGTCGCGAAATCCGACATCATCGACCCGACCGTCGCGAACGCGGCGTTTTCGCTCAAGCCGGACGAAGTCAGCCAGCCTGCCCAGGGCAAGTTTGGCGTCGCGTTGGTCAAACTCGGCAAGATCGAGCCCGGCATTGAGCCGAATTACGAGGCCGTGGCGCCCGCCATCAAGCGCGACATCGCCGTCGAGCGCGCGCGCCAGTCGGTCCAGGGTCTCCATGACAAGATGGAAGACGAACGTGGCGGCGGCGCCAGCGTCATCGAAGCCGCCAAGAAGCTCGGCCTGACCGCCGTCACCATCGAAGCCGTCGATCGGTCCGGACGGTCGCCTGACGGCAGGCCGGTCGCCGGAATCCCGACCGGGCTCGACGTGGTGTCGCCGGCCTTCGCCAGCGATGTCGGCGTCGACAACGACCCGCTGCAACTGGGCGGCGGATATGTCTGGTTCGACGTGCTGAGCATCACCCCCACGCGCGAGCGCAACATCGATGAGGTCAAGGACCAGGTCGAGACCCGCTGGCGCGACGAGCAGATCGCAAGCCGGCTCAAAACCAAGGCGGCCGAGCTGGTCCAGAAGGTTGATCAGGGCGGCAAATTCGCCGACGAGGCCGCGGCAAGCGGGTTGAAGCTGGAAACATCGGCGCCCTTCAAGCGCGACGCCAAGGTCGCGGGCGTGCCGGACACCGCGGTCGAGGCGGCCTTCCGCACGCCGAAGGATGCGGCCGGACAGGCTCAGGGCTTGGGTAGTCAAGGCCCGGGCGGCGGCGAAGCGATCGTTTTCCGCGTCACCGACGTGACCGTGCCGCCGCTCGACCTGGCGTCGGAAGACGCCAAAAAGTTGAAAGAGACCCTGCAGCGCGGCCTGACCGATGAACAGATCGCGCAGTATGTCACCAAGCTCGAAAGCGAAATCGGCACCACGATCAACGAAAGCGCGGTCGCCGTGGCGACCGGGGCGGCCAGCAGCAATAATTGATGATGTGCAATGGCGCTGCAGGATGGGGGGAGCCGGCGCGGCGCGCATGCGCGCCTCGTTGGCGAAACCCGTCACGACAGCGTCATAGTTGATGGTTTTCGAAAGCGCTCAACCCATCCTACGAGATTGACTTCCCTTCCTGCATCAACCCGATAGCATCTTATGGACGACCTCAAATCTATCATCGGAAAAGTCGCCACCGGCGCCACTTTGTCGCGCGACGAGGCCGCCTCCGCCTTCGACAGCATGATGTCCGGCGAGGCGACGCCCTCGCAAATGGGCGGTCTCCTGATGGCGCTGCGGGTGCGCGGCGAAACCGTCGACGAGATCACCGGCGCGGTCTCCGCGATGCGCGCCAAGATGCTGCGCGTCACCGCCCCCGCCGACGCGGTCGATGTGGTCGGTACCGGCGGCGACGGCTCCGGCTAGGTCAATGTGTCGACCTGTGCCTCCTTCATCGTCGCCGGCGCCGGCGTGCCGGTCGCCAAACACGGCAACCGTGCGCTGTCGTCGCGCTCGGGGGCCGCCGATGTGTTGTCCTCGCTCGGCGTCAAGATCGACATCACCCCGGAGCATGTCGGCCGCTGCGTCGCCGAAACCGGCATCGGTTTCATGTTCGCGCCGTCGCATCACCCGGCGATGAAGAACGTCGGCCCGACCCGGGTCGAACTCGCGACCCGCACCATCTTCAATCTCCTGGGCCCGCTCTCCAATCCCGCCGGCGTCAAGCGCCAGATGGTCGGCGTGTTCTCCCGGCAGTGGGTGCTGCCGCTGGCGCAGGTGCTCAAAAACCTCGGCGCGGAATCGGTCTGGGTGGTGCACGGCTCCGACGGGCTCGACGAAATCACCCTCACCGGCCCGACCTTCGTGGCCGCGCTCGAAGGAGGCAACATCCGCACCTTCGAGGTAACGCCCGAGGAAGCTGGTTTGACACGGGTCGGCGGAGACGCGCTGAAAGGCGGCGACGCCGAGGCCAATGCGGTGGCGCTGGCGGCGGTGCTCGACGGCATGCCGAGCCCGTTCCGCGATGTCGCTCTGCTCAATGCCGCAGCGGCGCTGATCGTGGCCGGCCGCGCCCGGGATCTGAAGGAAGGCGTCGCGCTCGGCACCCAATCGCTCGACAGCGGCGCCGCGGTCGAGCGCCTCAAGCGCCTGATCGCGGTCTCCAACGCCTGAAGCGAGCATCGATGTCTGACATCCTCACCAAGATCGAAGCCTACAAGCGCGACGAGATCGCCAGCGCCAAGCGCGCGCATCCGCTGGCAAGCGTCGAAGCGGCGGCCAAAGCCGCATCACCACCGCGCGGCTTTTTCCGCGCGATCCGCGAAAAACTCGACCATGGCGACTACGCGCTGATCGCCGAGGTCAAGAAGGCCTCGCCGTCCAAGGGGCTTATTCGCGCCGATTTCGATCCGCCGGCGCTGGCCCGCGCCTATGAGGCCGGCGGCGCCGCCTGCCTTTCGGTGCTGACCGACACGCCGTCGTTCCAGGGTCATCTCGATTTCATGGTGGCGGCGCGCGCCGCGGTCACATTGCCGGTGCTGCGCAAGGATTTCATGTACGACACCTACCAGGTGGTCGAGGCCCGCGCCCATGGCGCCGACTGCATCCTGATCATCCTGGCGGCGCTCGACGACGCCGCGGCCAAAGACATCGAGGACGCATCGCTCGCGCTCGGGATGGACGTACTGCTCGAGGTGCATAACCGCGAGGAACTGGACCGCGGGCTCAAACTGCGTTCGCCGATGATCGGCGTGAACAACCGCAATCTGCGCACCTTCGAGACCACGCTCGCTACCAGCGAGGCGCTGGCGCCGCTGGTTCCAAAGGACCGCCTGATGGTTGGCGAAAGCGGCATCTTCGCGCCGGAAGATCTCAAGCGACTGGAACGCGTCGGCATGTCGACCTTCCTGGTCGGCGAAAGCCTGATGCGGCAGGCGGATGTCACCGCCGCAACACGCGCGCTGCTCGCTCGTGGCGACGCGCCCCGTGCGACCGGGACAAGGTAGTGGTTCGCCAACTGGCAGCGCCCCTTGCTTACCCTCCCCTGGAGGGGGAGGGTCGATCGCTTAGGACGAAGCGTAGCTTCGTTCAGAGCGATCGGGGTGGGGTGACTGTTCATCCGTGCCCTATCCGCCCGATCTTGCTTGCTGCGCACCCCACCCCGCCTCGCATCGCGCTTTGCGCGACGCGAGCCGACCCTCCCCCTACAGGGGAGGGTAAGCAAGAGATGCGGCGCCCGCGATTTTCGGATGCAATAGCCCTGCCTCACAGCGTTGGGTGAAAGATATTCATGGCCCGCAAACAAAAACCCGCCCTCACCCACATCGATACCAAGGGCGAAGCGCGGATGGTCGATGTGTCTGCCAAACCCGCGACCGAGCGTATTGCCGTGGCCGAGGGTCTTGTGGTCATGAGCAAGGCGACGCTCGACCTGATCGTCAGCGGCAACGCCAAGAAGGGCGACGTGCTCGGCACCGCGCGGGTGGCCGGCATCATGGCCGCGAAGAAGACCTCCGATCTCATTCCGCTGTGCCATCCGCTGGCGCTGTCGAAAGTCACGATCGACATCGAGCCCGACAAAAAACTGCCGGGCTGCCGGGTGCGCTGTAGCGTCAAGGTCACCGGCCCGACCGGCGTCGAGATGGAAGCTTTGACCGCGGTGTCGGTGGCGTGCCTGACCATCTACGACATGATCAAGGCGGTGGAGCGCGGCGTCCGCATCGAGGGCATTCATCTGGTCGAGAAGAAGGGCGGCAAGTCCGGA
>JAQGJF010000133.1 GCA_028290765.1 Tardiphaga sp. | reverse complement strand
AACACGTTCGATTCGCTGTCGTAAACATGGATGATACCGGGGGCAGATTTCAGCCCTTGCCGCAGATGCCGGCACATCTCGACACTGTGGCGGGCGAGATCGAGCCACAGGCCTGTCTGCATCAAGGTGCGGATCTGGATGGATTGATAACGCATTTTCGAACTGAGAAAGCCGGCGCGGCGCATCGTGGCGCGCCAATTCTGCGGCAGGCTTGTGTTAAAAAAGATCGCAGCGTCGGTGCTCATCGCTCCAACCTTGGTCAGTCCGAGGGACAGCGCGTCTGGCCGTGCTGCAGCTACGACGTCACGCGGCGCCACGCCGAGCGAGCAGCAGGCGGCCGCAAGCCGGGCGCCGTCCAGATGGATGCTTGCACCCGTTCGCCTGGCCACGTCCGCAAGCGCCGACAGCGCATCGAGACTGTAGGCGCAGCCATGTTCATTGGCCTGCGTCAGCGTCATGACCTTTGGCCCGGTCACGCTCCGCAATGTGGATTCGCAGGCCGCCGGGTCAAGCCGCCCGTGTTTTCCCGGCAAGGGAACGAAACGGATCCGCGGATTGGCATAGGCCGTTGCGCCTTCTTCTGAGCGCAGGGCATGAGCCTGCTCATGGCAGACCACGGCGCCACCCTCAGGCAGTAGCGCGCCGATCGTCATGGCATTGGCTGCGGTGCCGGTCGGGACCGGCCAGCCGACGGCGGATTGGCCCAAGACTTCGGAAAACAAGACCGCGAGGTTCTGGGTTTCGGCGTCGTCGCCGTAGGGGGATGCCGCGTCGCGCCCGCTATCGGCCAGGGCAAGGATCACCTGCTGGGCGGCGGGAGCAACATTATCGCTCCGGAAATCAATGACTTGACGTGTGTTCATGGAGTCCGCGGATCTCGCTTATCGTTTGGGCGTGGTCTGCCTAATTTTTAGGGATTGACCAAAAAAGATACTTCGTCGTTATACTGGATGCGGTATCCAAGTCGAGGTGGGATGTGACGAAGGCGTGGTTAGGAATCGACACGGGCGGGACGTTCACGGATCTGGTTCTGGTCGAGGTGAAAACGGGTCAGCAGTGGCTGTTCAAAACCCCGACCAGTCCGGACGACGCATCCCGGGGGATTCTCGAAGGCATGCGCGCGATCCTCGATCTCGCCGGGCTGCAGCCGATGGATGTCGATCTCGTCTGTCACGGCACGACGCTCGCGACCAACGCCGTACTGGAACGCAAATGGGCCAAGACCGGAATGTTGGCGACGGCCGGTTTCCGCGATGTGCTCGAACTGGCCCGGCAGCGACGGCCGAGCTTCTTCAATCTCGATATCGTGAAACCTGCGCCACCCTCGGCGCGGGATTCCCGCATCGACGTGCGCGAACGCGTGGCGCATGACGGCGCCGTTGTCACGCCACTCGACGAAGACGATGTCCGCGCGGCGGTGAACGCGCTCAAGGCAGGTGGTTGCCAATCTGTATGCATCTGCTTCCTGCATTCCTACGCCAATCCGGCCCATGAGGAACGCGCCGCTGAGATCGTCAGGGAGATCTGGCCTGAAGCCTTCGTCTGCGCATCGTCCGATATTCTCGCCGAATTCCGCGAATATGAGCGTTTCTCGACGACCGCGGTGAACGCCAGCCTGATGCCCATCATCGATCGCTACCTCGAACGCTACGAACGCGGCGTCCACGATCTCGGCATCAAGAACGTTCCCCAGATTATGCAGTCGAACGGGGGCGCGGTGTCACCGGCCGCGGTTCGGCGCGCGCCGGTCAATACCTTTTTTTCCGGGCCCGCAGGTGGCGTCATCGGCGCGGTCGGCCTCGGCGGACAGGCTGAAGTACCCGACATCATCACCTTCGATATGGGTGGTACGTCCACCGACGTTGCGATGATCCGCCGTGGCGTGCCGGCCAAGCAGAACGTGCGCGAAATGGGGGGCTTTCCGGTTCGCGCGCGCACGCTCGATATTCACACGATCGGTGCCGGGGGCGGCAGCCTCGCCTGGGTGGACGCCGGCGGCCTGCTGAAAGTCGGCCCGCAAAGCGCCGGCGCGATGCCGGGACCCGCGTCTTACGGACGGGGCGGCGACAAGCCGACCGTCACCGATGCGAATGTCGTGCTGGGTCGGCTCAGCCAGAAATCGCTGCTCGCCGGCCGGATGGCGGTCTATCCGGATCGCGGTCGCGCCGCCATCGAACGGCATTTGTGCGAGCCGCTGGGCGTCGATCTCACCCGCGCCTCATCAGGCATTCTCGAAATCGTGAACGTCAACATGATGGGCGCGGTGCGGGTTATTTCGGTGGAACGCGGCGAGGATCCGCGCGCCTTCGCCCTGATGCCGTTCGGCGGTGCGGGCCCGCTCCACGCTGCGGAGGTCGCGGCCATGATGCGGGTTCCGCGGATTTTCGTCCCGCAACGGCCGGGCCTGCTCTCGGCGATGGGGCTTTTGCACGCGGACGCCAGGGGCGATTTCAGCATCACCCGGCTTGTCGTCGCCGAAGCCGACTCACTGGCCAGCCTGAACGATGGGCTGGACGAGCTGAACCGGCGTGGAGAGAACTGGCTGCGGCAGGAAGCGCTGGAAGGCGAGGCCGTTCGGGAGTGGCAGGCCGACATGCGCTATGTCGGGCAGAACTTCGAACTGTCGTCGCCGCTGCTGAGCGCGCGGTTCGACGCGGCCTCGCTCGCCGCCCTCGTCGCGGATTTTCACGCGGTGCATGAGAAATCCTACGGCTACAACATGCCGGAGCGCACGGTCGAAATCGTCAATCTGCGGATGGGGCTGACGGTGCTGCGCCCGACGCCACCCCTTAACATGCAGGCGGTCGAAGGCACGGTCGAAGCGGCCTTGACCGAGGAACGGCAGACCTGGTTTGCCGCGACCGGGTTCTGCGCGACACCGGTCTATGATCGCGACCGGCTGCCGACCGGAGCGGACTTCATCGGGCCCGCCATCGTCGAGCAGATGGACACCACCACGGTGGTCCCCCCGCATGCCCGCGTCGAGATCGATACGATTGGAAATCTGATGATCACCTTGCCGGCGGCGACCACGGAGGTCATGCAATGACCAAAGCCCAAGCGTCAGTCCAAGCGCTCGCCATCGACTCCATCACCGCGGAAGTGATCTCGCGCCATCTGCTGTCGATCTCCGAGGAAATGGCGGCGACATTGATCCGCACGTCGTTCTCGCCGAACATCAAGGAGCGGGCCGACTGCTCCACCGCGATCTTTGATCGGCAGGGGCGGGTGATCGCGCAGGCGCAACGTGTGCCGATCCATCTGGGATCGATGATCGGCGCGGTGGACGCGGTGAAGCAGCGCTATCCTCTCGACGAGATTCGGCCGGGTGATATGTTCGTCGCCAACGATCCCTATACCGGTGGCGGATCGCATCTTCCGGACATCAACATCATCGCGCCGGTGTTCTGGCGTGACGAGATCGTCGCCTATGTCGCCAACATTGCGCATCATGCCGACGTCGGTGGCATGGTCGCGGGCAGCGAGGCCGCGGTATGCCGCTCGATCTTCCAGGAAGGGCTTCGCATTCCGCCGGTTCGCATCCTCAATGCTGGCAAGGTCAATCGCGACGTTCTCGACATCATCCTGTTGAACTCGCGTACGCCGGATGAGCGCAATGGCGACCTCCGCGCTCAGTTCGCGGCCAATGTCACCGGCATCCGGAGCGTGCAGGCGCTGTTCGACCGCTATGGCGAAGCTACCGAGCCGACGATCAACGCCTATCTGACCTTCACGCGAAAGCGCTTCGAGGTCGCAATCGGCAAGATCAAGCCCGGCACCTATCGCGCAGAAGATTTTCTCGACGGCAACGTCGATGGAGAAACCGCCCGGATCGCGCTCGCGCTGACGGTCAGCGCCGACAGGCTAACGCTCGATTTTACCGGCACGGCTCCGCAGCTGAGCTGGGCCCGCAACATTCCCAACCAGGCGCTGATCGCGACGATCTATACCGTGGCCAAGAGCCTGCTCGATCCCGACGTGCCGGCCAATGCCGGCTACTTCGAGACCATGAACATCATTGCGCCGGCGGGATCGCTGGTGCAGCCGGTGGCGCCGGCGCCGGTCGGCTGCCGCTCGATATCATGCGGTGTGCTGGGCGACGCCATCGCCTTGGCGCTTTCACAAGCGATGCCGGAACGCGCGCTGACCGGCAGCGGCCCGCATCATCTGGCCGTTTTCGCCGGCCCCGAACTCCGCGGCGACGGCTATTTCGTGAACTACGAGACGGTCGCCGGCGGCATGGGCGCGCGGCCCTATCGCGACGGCATCGACGCGGTGCGCGTCCACGCCTCCGGCGCGGCCAATCTTCCGATCGAGGCGTTGGAGCACGCCTATCCGCTCCGTATCGAACGATATGCCTTGCGCGATGGATCCGGCGGCGCCGGCAAGCACCGCGGTGGCGCCGGCGTCTTGCGCGACTATCGCGCGCTGGTCGACGGCATCACGGTCAGCCTGTCCTCGGAACGTCAAAACGTCCCGGCACCCGGTCTGGCCGGAGGCCAGCCTGGCGAGGTCGGTGGCTTCGTTCTCAATCCCGGTACGTCGCAGGAGCGCAAGCTTGGCTCCGCCGAGGCCGACGTGCCGTTGCCGCGGGGCGACGTGCTGTCGATCCAGACGCCCGGCGGCGGCGGCTATGGCCCGCCGGTGGCGCGCGATGCGCAAAGCACGGAGACAGATCGTCGCGAAGGCCGGCTGGGGCCGCACGCGTTCGGGCTGCAGCGGCCGGGAGATGCCGCATGAACGAGGTGACCCTCGGCGCCACGGCGGCGCTTTCCGGCGTGCGTCGAAATTATCCGGCGACGTCGAACTGGACGTATGTGGACGTTGCCGCGCGCGGCATTCTGTCGTCCGGGACGCGCGAGGCCATCGATGCCTATCTCGACCATCGGATGGCCGAAGGGGGCGACAAGGCCTGGATGTTCAGGCAGGTCGAAAAGGCGCGGGCGGGTTTCGCCGCCTTGATTGGCGCGGAGTCCGACGAGATCGCCCTGACGAAAAATGTCTCGGAAGGCATCAACACCATCGCCGCCGCGATGGCGTGGCGCGCGGGCGACAATGTCGTGTTCTGCGAGACGCTCGAACATCCCGCCAATGTCTTTCCCTGGTACAATTTGGCGCGGCTCAAGGGAGTCAAGATCAAGTCTGTTGCGTCGGTTGATGGGCGTGTTCCGCTCGAGCGCGTGTTGGAGGCGATCGACGAACGCACCCGGCTGGTGGCGGTCGCGTCGGTATCGTTTTCCCCGGGCTTCCGTTTTCCGGTCAAGCAGCTCAGCGACTATTGCCGCCCGCGCGGCGTGCTGGTGCTGGTCGACGCCGCGCAGTCCGTCGGGCTGCTGCACACCGACGTCAGGGCGCTGGGCATCGATGCGCTGGCGGCCTCGACGCAAAAGGGCCTGCTTGCGCTCTACGGCCTGGGATTTCTGTATGTCCGCCGCGAATTGGCGGAATCCTTGAATCCGGTTTATCTGTCGCGCGCCGGGGTACGGCTCGAAGCCGAACATGAGGCAGCGCTCGGCGGTGCGGAACGATATGAGCTGGCTTCCGGGGCTCGCCGCTTCGACGTCGGGAACCACAATTACATCGGCGCGGTCGCGGTCGAGCATTCGATGCGCGAACTGGCTGCGGTCGGCACGGTCGCCATCGAATCCCATGTGTGCGATCTGGCGGCCAGGCTCGCGGCCGGACTGGCCGATCTGGGGCTTCCGGTTTTCGGCGGCGCGGAGAACGCCGAGCGTGCGCACATCGTCGCGCTAGGCAGCGATCTGAGCGACCAGCACGACGCCATCAGCGATACGCAGCTCTTGACGCTGCACGAGCATTTCGAGGCGGCGCGCGTCCGCCACACCATCCGCCGCGGGATGCTTCGCCTTTCGCTTCATTACTACAACGACAGTGAAGATGTTTCCCGCATCGTTTCGGCGGCGCGGAAATGGTCGGCCAAGGTGGGGCAATGGTCAGTCGGCTCCAAGGCCGTTCACGCGAGGCCATGATCCCGCTCGAATGGAGGATAAGATGTTCCGACAGTTGCCACGCTTGATCTGCGCCGCCGTGATCGCCGTTGCGGCGGCGCCGTTGGTGACCGCGCCGGTCAAGGCGGAAACCGCCGAGTTGCGCATCGTGCGGCAGTTCGGACTTGCATTCCTGCCGATCATGGTGATGGACGCCGAAAAGCTTTACGAGAAGCGGGCAGTCGAACTCGGCATCGACACCAAGCCGGTCTACATGACGCTCGGGAGCAACACCGCCGTCAATGAGGCGCTGATATCCGGCAGCGTCAACATCTTCACCAACGGACCGCCCGGTTTTCTCACCGTCTGGTCGCGGACCAAGGGCTCATCGAGCGAAATCAAGGGCATCTCGTCGCTCGTCAGCCAGTCGAGCTGGCTCAACACCGCCGATCCCAAGGTGAAATCGATCCGTGATTTCACCGACAAGGACCGCATCGCGCTGTCGGCGATCAAGGTCTCGATCCCGGCGATCATCCTGCAGATGGCCGCCGCCAAGGAATTCGGTCTGGCCGAATATGGGCGCCTCGACAAGCTCACCGTCGCTCTTTCCCACCCGGACGGCATGAGCATGCTGGTCAACGGAAAGACCGAGATCAGCGCGCACTTCACTTCGCCCCCGTTCCAGAACCTCGAGATGAAGAAGCCCGGCGTTCACACGGTCCTGACCTCGGAGCAGGTGATGGGCGGTCCGTCGACATGGTCGATCCTGTTCACTACCGTGAAGTTCAAGAACGAAAATCCGAAAGCGATCCAGGCCTTCGTGCGTGCCGTCGACGATGCCCACAAATTCATCAAGGCGGCGCCTGAGAAAGCCGCCGACATCTATCTGGCAAGCTCGAAGGAGGGCGGTGCCACCCGCGAGGATGTGCTCAAGATCCTCGCCGACGGCTCCATCGATTACACGACCACGCCGCAGAAGATCATGGCTTACGCCAACTTCATGAAGAGCGTTGGAACGCTGAAGTCGGTTCCGGATAGCTGGAAGGAACCTTTCTTCGAATACGTTCAGGATCTTCCCGGGGACTGATGATGGATCTGGCAGTGGCGGATGAGGCGGGTTCCGGAGAGCTGGGCATGGATGTCGTCGGCGACGAAATCGTGCAGGTGCGTGACGTCACGTTGCAGTACAAGACGCCGCAACACCTTGTCACCGCGACCTACAAGGTGAGCTGCACGGTGGAGCGGGGCGATCGCTATGTCATCCTGGGTCCCTCGGGATGCGGAAAGTCGACGCTGCTGAAGGCGGTTGGCGGATTCATCCGGCCGGTGTCGGGCCGCATCGTCGTCAATGGACGCGAAGTCGTGGCGCCCGGACCGGACCGCATGATGGTGTTCCAGGAATTCGAACAGCTGATGCCCTGGAAGACCGTGCGCGAGAACATTCGATTTCCGATGTGGGCGACCGGCAAATACCGTGGCCGCGATGCCGAGGAACGGGTCGAACAGGCGATCGCCAAGGTCAATCTCACCAAGTTCGCCGATGTCTATCCGCATATGCTGTCCGGCGGCATGAAGATGCGCGTCGCCATCGCCCGGGCGATGGCGCTGGAGCCCGACGTGCTGCTGATGGATGAGCCGTTCGCCGCGCTCGATGCGCTGACGCGCCGTCAGATGCAGGACGAATTGCTGCTGCTGTGGGAGCAGCTTCATTTCACCATGCTGTTCGTCACGCATTCGATCGAGGAGGCGATCATCGTCGGATCGCGCATTCTCATCCTTTCGCCGCATCCCGGCCGCGTACGCGCCGAACTGGATTCCGATTTGCTCCGCTATGCTGACGTCGACAGCTCGGAATTCGGCGCGCTGTCGAAACGGATACACGGGTTGTTGTTTGAAAAGGTTGATTCGGCCGGAGGTGCAGCATGACAGTGACCGCTCCGCCCATCATGTTCGATCCGCCGCGAAGGCGGCGCCCCGAAATCGTCCAGGAGCCGATCGATGCCAGCGGCATCGGCGACGTCCAGCGCCAGCTGGCTTTCTGGGAGCGGCTGCTCAACAACCAGGCCTTCCGCCGCGTGCTCGTTCTCGCGGTTCTTCTGGTCACCTGGGAGGCTTACGCGCGCTGGGCGGATAGTCCGCTGCTGTTTCCGACCTTCAGCGAGACGGCGCGGGCTTTCTTGCAGGACCTGCTCAATGGCACGCTGCTCGACCGCACGCTGACGTCGCTTCGTCCGCTTGCCCTGGGCTATGCCGGCGGTCTGGTGTTGGCGGGAATTCTCACCACCTTTGCGGTGCTGTCGCGTGTCGGCGCGGATGTGCTGTCGACGCTGACCTCGATGTTCAACCCCTTGCCCGCGATCGCTCTGTTGCCGCTGGCGTTGATGTGGTTCGGCCTCGGCACGCCGTCACTGGTATTCGTCATCATCCACTCCGTGTTGTGGGCGGTGGCGCTCAATACGCTCACGGGTTTTCGCAGCGTGCCGGAGACGTTGCGGCTGAGCGGTCGCAATTGCGGCCTGCGCGGCGTTCGCTATGTGGCCTATGTGCTGGTGCCTGCGGCGTTTCCGGCGATTCTCACCGGCCTGAAGATCGGCTGGGCCTTCGCTTGGCGAACGCTGGTGGCGGCCGAACTCGTGTTTGGCGTTTCATCGCGCTCGGGCGGGCTCGGCTGGTATGTCTTCGAGGCGCGGGCCGAGATGGACACGCCAAAAGTCTTCGCCGGATTGTTCTCCGTGATCCTGATCGGCCTGCTGGTCGAATCCGTGATCTTTCGAGCGATCGAATATCGCACGGTCCAGCGCTGGGGCATGCAGAACTAGAAACGGGGAGCGTTTACGACGCGCGCGGCGCCGCGAGCTTTGTGTCCTCAGTATAAGCAATGGCCTTGGACAGGATGACAGCCATGTGTTCGGCGGTTTCGAAAAGATGCTTTTCCATCTGGACGGCGGCCTTGTCGATATCGCGCGCGGCAATCGCGGCGAGGATCGTCCGATGATGCTCCTGACTCCGTTGCAGATGCTCGGAATACATGGCGGAGAGAGCATCGTCGCCCTCGATCATCGCGCGCAGGGTGGAGCGGGCGTAGAGAATGAGCCGCCGCAGTGTCGCGAGCAGCATCTGCAGATGCGGGTTGTGCGACAGCGCGACGATCTCGCCGTGAAATTCGGTATTGAGCTGGTAGGCCGTACGAAAATCGCTGGCCGCGAGGCTGATGTCGGTTTTCTCCACGATGGCTTCAAGGCGGGCGATGTCGTCGGGCCGGATATGAGGCTTGAGGTCGCGCAGCGCGAGAGCTTCGAGGACGGCGCGGCAGCGATAGAGCGAGCGCAGATCCTCGGCATCGATGCGCTTGAGGGTGTAACGGCCATGACCGGCGGGTTCGAGTACGCCGTCCTTCTGCAGTTTGCGCAACGCTTCACGGACCGGCGTGCGGCTGACATCGAGCTTCTCGGCCCATTCGATATCGCGCAGGCGCGTGCCGGCCGGAATCTCCAAAGCGAGAATGCGCTGCCAGAGGATGTCGTAGATCTGGTCGTAGAGGGGCTCGGTGCGGATCAATGATGACATGGGTCGCTCGACTTCCAATAAAGCGTCAAAGCCTGGCTAAACACGGTGCGCGCCGCCCGCCTCGGCGAACTGAAAGAAAACTCGGCATTGACGCGAGCATGCCGGCAAACCGCTTCTCTGGGTTGACATCCAGTATCCTGTATCCTGAATTTGTTGAACCGACAAGGATGTGCTGATGACCGCAACGAAGGCATCACAGGTCGCGACGGCGCCTGATTATTATGTGTCGTCGGTCAGCGGCGAGCGCTTTGCGCTGAATGAGCCGCGATGGTGCGGTCCCGGCGGTGAGCCGCTCAGCCTGTCGCCGGGTCTCGGCTTTCGGCGCGACGATATTCGCACCTCGGAGCGCTCGCTTTGGCGCTACGCCGCCGCATTGCGCGTCGACGCGCAGCAGCGCGTCACGCTGGGCGAAGGCTGGACGCCGCTAGTGTCGCGAGACTGGGGCGGGCGCGGGGTTGCCTTTAAGCTCGAATATCTCGCGCCAACCGGGTCGTTCAAGGATCGCGGCACCGCAGTGCTGATGACCTATCTCCACAGCCACGGGGTGTCGGGAATTCTCGAGGATTCCTCCGGCAATGCCGGGGCGTCGATGGCCGCCTATACCGCGGCCTGCGGCATGAGCTGCCGCATTCTGGTGCCCGCCGACGCGCCGTCCGGCAAGCTGGTGCAAATGAGTGCCATGGGGGCCACCGTGATTCCGGTGCCGGGTACACGACAGGATGTGGCCGAACGCGCACTCGCCGAAGCGGCGCAGTATTTTTACGCCAGCCACAACTGGCAGCCGTTCTTTATCGAAGGTACCAAAACGCTCGCCTTCGAGCTTTGGGAACAAGCCGGCTTCGCGGTGCCCGATGTCGTGATCGTACCGCTCGGCTACGGCAGCAACGTTCTCGGCCTGCACATCGGTTTCAGCGAACTGCTGCGCGCGGGCGAAATAAAACGCATGCCGCGGATCTTCGGCGTCCAGGCCAGCAACTGTTCGCCGTTCGCCGCGGCGTTGCAGGCCGGCGCCGACCACGCCGTTCCGTTTGTGCCGCGGCCGACCGTTGCCGGCGGCATCGCCTCGCAGAAGCCGGTTCGGGTCGCCGAAGTACTCGCGGCCATGCGGGGTTCCAATGGCGGACTGGTGACGGTCAGCGAGGACGAAATCGTGAAGGGCCTCAAAGGCCTGCTGGGTCACGGGCTCTATGTCGAGCCGACGTCCGCTTCGGCCGCGGCCGCGCTCACGCAACTCGCGGCGCGCGGCGAGATCAACGATGCGACATCCGTTGTGGTCGTCCTGACCGGCAGCGGATTGAAGGCCACTGAACTGATCGGCGAGCTCACGATGGCTGTTTCCGGCGCCGCAACCGCCTAAATCAGGAGAGCATCCATGTTGACTCAATTGGCGATCGCCATCGACACGCATAACGGGATGGAGGCCTTGAGTCGCCGGCTCTGCGATGACGTGGCCGCCTGGCGGTTCGAGGATCTGCCGCCCGACGTCATCCACACCACCAAGCTGTTCGTTCTCGACACGCTGGGCGTCATTGGCGGAGCGGCGCGGGCGCCCGGGATCGCGGAACTTCGCGGCCGCATGACGCGCTGGGAGAAGGATGGCTCGGCGACCAGCCTGATTGGCAAGAACCGGATGTCGCCGCCGCATGCCGCGCTGGTGAACGGAGCGACGGCGCATGCGCTGGATTTCGACGACATTCACGATCCGGCGCGCGTGCACGCGTTCTGCGTGATGGTGCCGACGATGCTGGCGACCGCCGAGGACATCGGCAACGTATCAGGCCGCGACTTCCTGCTGGCGCTGGCGGTTGGCGCGGAAATTCACGCGCGGCTCGGTCTGGCCGCCTACAACTGTCTCGGCAAAGGCTGGCATCCGACGATGACGCTTGGCGTGCTCGCCGGCGCTCTCGGGGCGGGAAAGTTGCTGCGGCTTGACGCCGGAAAGCTGCTCGATGCGCTCGGGCTTGCCTTGCATCAGGCCTCTGGCACCGCGCAGAGCATGCATGACGGCGTTCTCGCCAAGCGCCTCGGCGCCGGATTTGCCGCGCGCGGCGCCGTCACCGCCGCTTTCCTGGCGCAGGACGGCATCACCGGTCCGTTCCGTCCGCTGGAGGGAGAGGCGGGCCTATTCAATTTCTTCGAACGCGGAGAATTCAGTCTGGTGCCGCTGATGGATGATCTGCGCGGCGAATGGCGGATGCGCGACTACTCCTGCAAGCCCTATCCATGTTGCCGCTGCAACCACACGACCATCGCGCTTGCCCTGGAGTTGCGCGCGCAAGGCTTGCGGCCTGCGGACGTTGCCGCGGTGGAAATTCTGCTGCCGAAGGTCAATTTTCAGACCGTCGGCCAACCCTACGACGTCATGCGAAAATCCGTCGTCCATGCGCAGTTCAATGCCCGCTACACCTTTGCGCGCGCGCTGACCGACGGCCGGATCAATCTGGACAGCTACACCCAGTCGGCGGTGATCGAGCCGGCCGTCGCGGCGCTGGCGTCGCTTGTATCGGTTGCCATCGACGCGCAGGAAGCGGCGACCGACATGGCACCGTCGAAGATCAAGGTGACGCGCAGGGACGGATCCGTTGTCGAAGCCGCGGGCCGTGCCATTCCCGGCAGCCCGGCGGCGCCGATGACCGAGAGCAAGATCCTCGAAAAGTTCAAGGACTGCCTGTCGTTCGGTCTCGATTGTCCCGAAGCGGAGGCTGCAGCCGTTGCCGACACCGTTCTCACGGTCGAGGAGATGCCCGACATGTCCCGTCTCATCCGTGCTTTCCCGTCTTCCCGCTAAACAAGGAGCAGCTCAATGTATGGTTGGAGAGGCCGCATCGGACTTCTGGTTCCGTCGATCAACAACACCATGGAAACCGAGTTCTGGCGCATGGCGCCGGAAGGCGTCTCCATCAGTACCGCGCGCATCGCCGGCGGCAGGCACGGCACGCCCGAAGAGTTGCGCAACATGGAAAAGGAAGCGCGGCTCGCTGCCGAACGCGTCGCCAATACCGAACCGGATGTGGTGGTCTACGGCTGTACGTCGGGCAGTTTCTTCGAAGGCGTCGAATGGAACAACATGATCTGCCGCGAGCTGACCGCGATTACCAAGGCGCCGACGATTACGACCGCCGGCGCCATGGCGGCTTGCATGCAGGCGAACCATGTGCGCCGCGTCGCCGTCGTGACGCCCTATGTCGAGCTGACCAACGAGCGGCTCAAGCAGTTCTTGCATCAGTACGGCATCGACGTCGTCCGGCTGCAGACCTTCGACATGCTCGACATGTTCGATCACGCGAAGATCACGCCGCAGCAGATCTATGGCAAGGCCAAGGAAATTGACGGTCCCGACGTCGACGCGATCTTCGTGGCTTGCACGCAACTGCGCGCGCTCGAGGTGATCGACATGCTGGAACGCGATCTGGGCAAGCGTGTCTATTCCGCCATCCAGGCGACGGCATGGCAGGCCTACGCGACATTGCGCATCGACCCGCAGATCAGGAATGGCGGCAGCCTGCTGCGTTCGTTGAGCGAAGTGCCAGGCCCCGCAAGCTCGGCAATGCGCATCTCGGCTTAACGGACCGGCGTCGACGCTGTTGCCGCCTCAAGGAGAAGACCATGACCAGGACTGCGAGACCCCTGACCGATGCGCTGAGGGCGCTGGTCCGCGACGAGCTGCCGGAATATCTGCAGATCAAGGACACCGATCTGCGCGAACGGGTGATCGAGGCCTGGGCGCTCTCGCTCGCCGGCAGCAGCTTCCATTCGATCAGGGAGATTCAGCCGGCCGGCAATCCGAATTCCATGGTGCTGACGCGTGGCGACCAGACCGACCACATTCGCGGCGTCACCCGACTGGCCATTGTCATGGCGGATGAGATCATCGTTTCCAATCCGGACATTGCCGTCAAGCGCGATATCGTGGTCGCCGGCGGCCTGTGCCACGACATCGGCAAGCCGTGGGAGTTCGATCCGGAGAACCAGAAACGCTGGCGCGAGCAGCCGCGGGCAACCGGATTGCCGTCGCTCCGTCACTCGGTCTATGGCGCGCACATTTGCCTGACCGCGGGTTTGCCGGAGGAGGTGGCGCACATCGCCGCCGCCCATTCCGGCGAGGGCGAGCTGCTGGTTCGGAGCCTGGAAAACACCATCGTCCATTTCGCGGACATCTCCTACTGGAGCATCATGCTGGCTGGCGGCGTCATCGACCCGAACACTATTGCCGGAAAATACAAGAGGCCGATTTCAATGTAGCAAAAACGAAAGAATCCGCCGGAGTTCATCGCGCTCGGAAAGGCGGATCGTCTTGCGGGGAGAAGCGTTCACGCCGGGCCCACCCCAACAACAGGAAGTATCGTATGTACACGCTTCGGTTTGGCCTGGTTCTCATCGCCTGCGCGGCGGGCCCGTTCGCACCATCGCCCTCGCGGGCGGACACCGGCGAGATCCGGATCGCAAAACAGTACGGGCTCGCCTATCTTCCGCTGATCGTCATGGAGAGCGAAAAGCTCTATGAGAAACACGCCGCCGAACTCGGAATTTCAACCAGGCCGGTCTACACCACGCTCGGCAACAATACCGCGGTGAACGAGGCCCTGCTGTCGGGCAGCGTCGATGTCGTTACCAACGGCCCGCCTGGTTTCCTCATTTTTTGGTCGCGTACCAAGGGCACCAAAAACGAGATCCGTGGTATCGCGCCGCTGCTGAGCCAGTCGAGCTGGCTGAATACGCGCGATCCGAATATCAAGTCGATCCGGGATTTCACCGACAAGGACCGAATTGCGCTCACCGCCATAAAGAAGTCGGGTCCGGCCATCTTGATGCAGATGGCGGCAGCCAAGGCTTTCGGGGAAAAAGAATATGGCAAGCTCGATCCGCTCACCGTATCCTTGCCTCACCCTGATGGCATGAATCTGCTGCTCACCGGCAAGACCGAAATAACGGCGCATTTCACGGCGCCGCCTTACCAGAGCATCGAAGCCAAGCAGCCTGGCATCCACACCGTCCTAACCTCCGAAGACGTGATGGGAGGTCCATCCACCTTCAATCTCCTTTTCACCACATCGAAGTTTGAACAGGAGAACCCCAAAGCCATCGAGGCCTTTGTGAAGGCGCTCGGCGACGCCCAGAGTTTCATCCGGGACAGCAAGGACAGGGCGGCTGACATCTACATTGCGGCGAGCGGCAACTCGAGCATCGCAAAAGCGGATGTTCTGGGATTACTGAATGATCCCAGCATCCAGTATACTCTGACCCCCCAGAAAATGATGGCCTACGCCGCCTTTATGACTCGCATTGGGACGCTAAAGGTGACGCCCGATAGTTGGAAGGATCTTTTCTTCCCCTACATTTATAACCAGCCTGGCGACTGAGCTTCGAGACATAAGCATAAGGATGGCTTGCAAGAGTCCGCTCTGCCCTTGCAGCGAAACGACCGAGACTGCGTCTCCTCGGCCCCTGTGTGTACCGAAACCTTATCCGCGTTGATGAGGTGAAGGAATCGCCTAAGCTCACGGAATGATCGGGCTACTACGTTTTGCTCTGGGGATTTTGGCCTCGCCATTCAAGTCGAAGAGCCGGCTTGAAGCTGAGAATGCGGTGTTCCGACATCAGTTGATCGGGAACCAGGGGATCGGAAATCTCTA
>JAQGJF010000127.1 GCA_028290765.1 Tardiphaga sp. | reverse complement strand
CGATCGGCTCGGAGGAGCGGATGATCTCGCCGGGCCCGCCTTCGGCCGACGCATAGACCCGAAAATCCGGCCTGATATCGTTGAGGAAAGGCCGGTCCTGCGCCGGCAGCGTGACGCCCTTGAGCGACGGATCGAGCTCGGCCAGGTCCAGCCCGAGGATCTGCGCGATCCTGGGCAGAAACTTCGATTGCACGGTGGCGCCGCTTTCGATCTTGACGATCGCGACCTGCGACACGCCGGCGCGGTCGGCCAGATCCTTCTGCGACCAGCTGCGCCGTTCGCGGGCTTCCCGAATGATTTCACGTGGTTCCATAACCTCGAGGTTATAACCATAGTTATTAAAAGTCTCGATAACAATTGTGCTTGACGAAACGATAACATTTGTTATTATGCAGGTCATGGACAACGCTTCACCCATCGACCGCGCCATCGCCCTCGCCGGCTCGGAAGCCCGATTGGGCGAGGCCACCGGCTTCTCGCAGGTCGCCATCAACAAGGCCAAGCGCCGCGGCCAGGCCAGCGCCGAAATGGCGCTCGCCATCCATCGTTTCACCGAGGGCGCCGTGGCGGCGTCGGAATTGCGGCCGGATCTCTGGTCGCGCGCCGCCGACGTCGCCACCGCGCCGACAGCCTTTCCCGAATCCGCGCCCCTCCCCGCGGATCGACGGTCCGCACCCCTCCCCGCGGATCGGGGGTCCGCACTTCTTCCTGCGGACCCTCGGTCGCCGCCAAAGCCCCGGCCCCCCAGCGGCGCGGCGGCGACCGTCACGAATTCAAGGTCTGCCGCGGCCAGTTAACCGCCGGCCGTTTCCAAACAATGCGCCAGGAGCCAATCATGCCGACAACGCTTCATTCAGCGATCGCGACGCCGTCGCAAAAATTGGCGGCGGAGGCCCGCCGCGAACGCGAGCGCAAGATCGCCGCCAAGGCCCAGCCGGATTCCGAGATCGCCTGTCCCTCGGCCTCGGTGCGGTCCGGCGCCGTCCCGCCGTCCCCATCGCCCGTATCCGCGGGCAAAGGCAACGGGCCGCAAAAGGCGGTCCGTGCTCGCAGCCAGATCTGGTTCTGGATTGTCGAGGAAATCAACCCGCGCCTGCCGCCCCGGGTGAGCATCGAGGACATCCAGGTCGCCGTCGAACAGCATTGCAAGGTCGGGCACCTCGACCTGATTTCCGCGCGCCGCACCGCCTGCCTGGTGCGGCCGCGCCAGATCGCGATGTTTCTCGCCCGTCATTTGACGCCGAATTCGCTGCCGGTGATCGGCCGGCAGTTCGGCGGTCGCGACCACACCACCGTGCTGCACGCGGTCCGCAAGATCGAGTGGCTGCGGACGCGCGACAAGACCCTGGCCGGCGATATCGAAGTTATCGCGCGCGCGCTGGCACGGGCTGCATGATGTGGCGTCGCATCGCGCCGTCAGTCGTCCGCCAGCAGATGGAATTGGCGCCCGAGCCGGTGATGGACGGTGATGACGGCGCGGTCGACATCGCTGATCAGGCTGTCGCCGAGAACCACGCTTGGAATCTCCCAATTCCGCCCGCCGCGCACCTGCAGCCGGTTCACCTCGACGACGGAAGCGGTTTCACATCCGGGCTCCCGGCGCAGCGCCTCGTTGGCGAGCCAGGTGAGCGCGGCGGATGTCTTTCCGATCGTCGTCAACGCATTCCCTTCCAAGCAAGCATCGGGTGATCCCATGAGTCGGTCCTGGATCGCGTTCTACATCGGCGACTATCTGAAAGACACCCAGGCGCTCACCACCGAGCAGCATGGCGCCTACCTGCTGCTGCTGATGGAATGCTGGCAGAAAGGCCAGGTGCCGCTGGATGCCAGGAGCCGCGCCGCCATCGCCCGCATTCCGCTGCCACGCTGGAAAAAGATCAGCGCGCCGATCGATGCCTTCTTTGCCGCCGACGGCACCAACAAGCGTGCCTCCGCGGAGATCACCAAGTCCGAGATGGTCAGCCTGAAGCGGGCGATCGCCGGCGCCGCGGGCGGTCACAGGTCCGGCCTCTCGAAAGCCATCGTCCGGGGACAGCACAGCAAGATCGAAGCAAATGCTATTGCAAGGCTGAAGCAAACCGGCCGGCAAACGCCGCAGCAAACCTCCCAGCAAACCTCCCAGCAAAACCTGGGCATTTCCAAAGCTAACCACATCTCTGAATCAATACCTTCCTGCCTTGCTGCCGCGCGCGAAGCCAGTCGGGATCAGTTCTTCGTCATCCACGACACGCCCGAATGGCACGCGCATCAGCGCTACCGCGAACAGAACGCGCTGGTGCCGCTGCTGCCGACCACGATTCTTCGCGATGGCACCGCCTATCGCGGGGCCAGGGTGCCGTATCCGGTGCCGCCGGGATACGAGGACGCCAAGTCGCCGCCTGAAACGCCATGACCGGCGGCCACGCCCAGCACCACTTCCGTTACGCGATCAGGAAAAAATATCATGGCGAAGCGACGAAAACGCGGCAAACCGAACGATCTGAAAAAGATCATCCACGACCGGATCTCGCACGATCTGCCGCGCAACGCGGAGGTATCGCCGGTCGAAGTGGACGATCCCTATGAGGACGGCAGCAAGATCGTGGTGCTGCGCTCGACGCGGAACGATCCGCTGGCGGACATGAAGTCCAAGGGCCAGATCGACGACTGCGATTATGTCGCCGGACGGCACTGGGAGGCCGCTTACGAGAAAGCCGAGATCGGCGGAATCAG
>JAQGJF010000068.1 GCA_028290765.1 Tardiphaga sp. | reverse complement strand
CGATTCAACGCACCGCGCTCCTTGAAGGTCGACGTAAACTGAAGGTTCTCGAATTTGAGCCAGATGTTGCAGCCGCAAACCTCGCTCAGCGTCCGGCTCGCATGGCATGCCGTCACCAGGACCGAGCCCCGAATCGTCGCTGCCGCGGCCCGGACATCGGCCGGAGTGATCGGAAGGCTGTCGAGATCCACGACAGCGCTTGGGTGCCCCGGCTTGGGGTGGGAGGGTTTGGGCATCGCAACGGCCTCGGTTCGTACCTGTCAGGTACGGTCTCGATAGCCCAGTATCAGACGGTGTGGGGTTAAAATATGCCCCGAACCCGCTGCCGCGCCCTGCCGCAGGTCCTAGCTGCTGGCGCTCAGGAGTTTCTGGATGGCGCGGTCCATCTGCTCATACTGCCCCTCGCCATCGTGCTGATAGGCGATCTTTCCGCTCTGATCGACGATATATTGCGCCGGCCAATACTGGTTGCCGTAGGCATTCCAGGTCTGCGAGTCGTTGTCCTGCGCCACCGGGTAGGTGATGCCGTGACGCTTCAACGCGGCCTGGACGTTGGCGGCGGATCGCTCGAACGGGAATTCCGGCGTGTGGATGCCGACGACCACGAGCCCGCGATCCTTGTACTTGGCGTAAAGCTCGGTGACATGCGGCAAGGTGTTGACGCAGTTGACACAGCCATAGGTCCAGAAATCCACCAGCACGACCTTGCCGCGCAGGCCGGAGATGCTGAGCGGCGCCGAGTTGAACCAGTTGCCGATGCCGACGAAATTCGGCGCGGCGCCTTGCGCGGCGGCCATCTGCACCGGTTGCGGCTGGGCGCGCACGGCCTCGCCGCCGACGCCGAATGTCACGGCGCCGATCAGGCCAAGCGCCAGGATGGATCCTGAAGTCAGAACAGTGCGGATGCTCATGGAATTCTCCGTTGCGTTGGGTGGTATCAGAGGCCGATCTGGCCATTGGGATAGAAGCCGGTCAGCCACGCCACGATCAGCGTGTCGTACTGAAAATAGGACGCGACCGCGAAGGCGATCACGATGACGCCAAACCCTTGCTGCAGCCGCGGCGAGATCCGCGCGATGCTGCGAACGCGCGTGGTGACGGCCTGTCCGCCATAGGCGATGGCCAGCATCGGCAGCGCGGCGCCAATGGCGTAGATCACCAGCAACAGGCTCGCCCAGGCGGTGTCCTTCGAGGTCGCGACGATGGTGAGGATTGAGCCGAGCACCGGACCGGCGCATGGCGTCCACACCAGCCCCAGCGTGGTGCCGAGAACGAAGCCGCCGATATTGTCTTGGATATTGCCTTGTATATTTCCTTGGCCAGCGCCGGCGCCGCCCGTGATGCCGCCCGTCAGCCCGCCGATCCGGATCGACAGCCACTCGAACGGGGCCGGCCAGATCATCAGCAGGCCAAATCCGAGCAGCAGGACGGTCGCACCGGCGCGCAGCACGTTCGGATCGAAATCGAAGATGCGGGTGAGGAAGCCGAGCAGCAGTGCCACGGCCGAAAACGACACCACGAAGCCGAGCGCGATCAGCGTCGGCCGTATCCGGCTGGTCTGGCGCACGGAAGCGCCGAGCAGGATCGGCAGCACCGGCAGCGTGCACGGTGCCGCGATCGTCACCACACCGGCGAGCAACGCGAGAACGAGATTCAACATCGGGTCGGCCCATGAGGACGATGCGCCGGCGTGATATGACGCCGGCGTCTTCAGGTCCTTCGTGGGCTGGGTGGCTGGCGTTACGTGGGACGCGTCACGTGTTCGTGACGACACATGGGCCGATGTCGTCTTGCAGCGTCAGGCTGCCGTCCGGGTATGGTCGAGGAATCTGCAAGCGTCAGGCCGCGCGTCCGCCCTGCGATCCGGCGCTCAGCGCCTCCTGCTCTGCCTTGATCAGGCCGTCGAGCACCTTCTTGTAGCGCACCGGCCCGATGTCGATCTCGAGCAGCACCGGATTTTCCGGCTTCTGCCGGCTGCGCAGCACATCCTGCTGGGCGTTGATGATGGTCTGGTCCTGATCCTGGAACGCGAGACGCCGCAGGTCAGAGACCTGGGCCTGGATTTCGCCGTCGAGCGGCTGACCCCATGAGATCGGATTGAAGCGGACCGCGACGAACAGATAATAGGTCGTCGTCTCGGTCTCCGGCGTCAGGAAGTGCATGCCGAAGAAGCCGGTGCCCTGCTCGCGCGGCGCGCCGGGCTCCGTCACGCCGGTGTCGTTGATCATGCAGGCCGGCACGTCCCAGCGCATATCCATCCATAAATCGACCTGACGGCCGTCGCGCTTGTAGATCAGGTCGTAGAGGCCGGGCGCCGGCACGTTGGGCACGCTGCGGCCGACTTTTACCGTGGTGCCCTTCTGCTCGATGCTGAGATCGGCCTTGACGGTATGTTCGCTGCCGAGAATGCCCTCATGAACAATCGCGGTATGGCTAAGGTCCATCAGATTGTCGATGATCAGCTCATAGCTCGACTTCATCATGATCCAGTCACGCTTGCTGACGACTTTTTTCGGATCGGGATCGAGGATGCTGAAATCGGGAATCAGCGAGGGATCGGCTTCCTTCTCGCCCATCCAGATCCAGATCATGGTGTGCTTTTCGACCACGGGATAGCTGCGAACCTTCAGCGCCGGTGAAATCCGTCCGCTGGCGTGTGGATTGAACACGCACTTGCCGGTGCCGTCGAATTCGAGCGCATGATAGGGGCATCGCACATGGCTGCCCTTGACGATCTTACCCATCGAGAGCGGCGCAAACCGGTGCGCACAGGCGTCCGCGATGGCCGCGACCTTGCCGTCGGTCTGCCGGTACAGCACGATCGGCTCATTGAGGAACTTGCGGGCGACCAATTGTTCGGGCGCGAGGTCCTGCGACCACAGCGCGACGTACCAGGTATTGCGAAGAAATGCCATTTTGCTTCTCCCTCCCGCCTCGGCGGGGACAGCGGGACAACGCGACCAGAACATGGACCGCTCGCGCAGCGTCCCTCGACTGCAGCGCCCGCAAGCCTGCATCGCCGATGACTGGAAATTTTCTAAGCTGGAATTGTGCGCCGAAACGACCATCCGGCAAGTCGCCCGAATGAGTGACAAGCCCCTCCGGCCGGGGCTCTAATGCGCAGAGGTTCGGCCTCGGCTGCCGCCATCGAGGATCAGCGCGAACAGCTCGTTCTGCGATGTGATCCGCAGCTTCGCATAGGCGCGGCGGCGATAGGTCCGGACCGAGTGAAACGACAGGTCGAGGTCGAGCGCGATGGCCTCATTCGAGTAGCCGGTCACGATCCGGGCGCAGACCGCGGCCTCCCGCGCCGACAGCGCCGCCGTGCCCTCGCAGCCCTGCAGGATATCGGCCATCCGGGCCAGGCTCGGCAATTTTGGTCGGGGTTTCAGATCCAGATGCCGTTCGAAAGCCGCCGCGAGCGGCGCCTTGAGCGATTCGAGCCTGTTGAAGTCGTCACCGCTGAAACTGCCGGTGCGGCGGTCGCGATACAGCGAAAGGCAGATCGCATCGCCGGGCCGGCGCAGGATCACGCACATCTTGCCGGCAATCCCCGGCTCGACAAACAGCCGCTGCGCGTATTCGGTATCGGCAATTTCCTTGACCGCAAAACCCTGCAATTCAACCGATCTCTCCGCGGCCGGCGTACAGCGCGGTCGGAAAGGGTCATAGACGTGATAGCGCCGGACATAGTCGTAAACCAGCGAATGAACGCAGCCATCCTGGCGATCGTCCTTTGCCGCCAGCGTCTCCACGGTCACGTCATCGCGAAAATGATGCAGCACGACCTGACGGGCGCGCATCTCCCGATGAAATGCGTCGAACAGCACGTCTTCGAAGGCATCCTTGCCTATCGACAGAATGACATTTTCGAGCACGGCTCCTCCCGCGGCAATCTTCGCCGAATTGCCGTCCCGGCCAGTCTAGGGCGGCACCCGTCAAGTCTCAAGCCGCACTTGCCTCACGCCGCATTTGTTCGCGGCCCTCTACAGATCGAGCACCAGTTCGGCGTCGTGGCTGCGGGACACGCACAGCAACATCTGGTCGCCGGCCAGTTGCTCTTCCTCGGTCAGCAACATGTCCCGGTGATCGGGCCGTCCGGCCAGCACCGTGGTCAGGCATGTTCCGCAAACGCCTTGTTCGCAAGAGGTTTCGACCTCAATTCCGGCCGCCCTCAGGGCTTCGACAATGGTCTGGCCGGCGTCGACCGCGACCGTGGTGTCCGACTTTGCCAGTCTGACGCGAAACGAGTCCGCGACGAGTTCGAGAGCCGGCGGCTCGGCGGCAAAATACTCCAGATGCAATACCAGGCCACGCTTCGCCGCGACGGCATCGCGAACCGCCTGCATGAATGGCCCTGGCCCGCAGGCGTAGACATGGGTGCCCGGCGGAAGCAAATCGAACCGCGCGGCCAGCACCTGATGCACCGCTTCGCCGGTCAGGCCCAGGTGAAAGCGCGTGCGTGTCGACAGGGCCGATTGACGAATTTCGTCGGCGAACGCCAGCGCTTCATACGACCGCCCAAAGTAGTCAAACGAAAAGGATTTTTCCCGCATCAGCAGGGTGATGGCCATGCCGAGCAGCGGCGTAACGCCAATGCCGCCTGCCAGCAGCACCGTGTGGCCGGCTGTTGCGTCAAGGGCAAAGTTGTTGCGGGGCAAGCTCACTTTCAGAATACCGCCCTCGGATAATGCGTGCATCCGCTGCGAACCGCCCCGCGAGTTCGGCTCCAGCTCGACCGCGATCCTGTAGGAGCCGTCGCTGTCGGCGGTGTTGATCAGGGAATATTGCCGGACCAGTCCGTCCAGGTGAACGTCGATATGCGCGCCGGCCTCGAACGGCTGCAACGGCCCGCCATCGGCGCCGACCAGTTCGATCGACCTGATATCGGCAGCTTCGACCCGAAGCCGCCGGATGCGGGCCCATTGGGTGGTCAATTCGCCTGTTTCCTTAACGCTTGTGAAGCAATACCGGGCGCCTTGTTCAGGACGCCGCATCATCTGCGGCGCATCGTGGATTCTTCAACGATATTAAGCGCGAAGCCGGGGCCGGCCGCCAATTCGGAAGTCTAATGGGTGGCTGAAATTTCGTCATTTGCGCCATCGCGTCGGTCCTCGAGGATCATGTCGGAAGCCTTTTCGCCGATCATGATGGTGGTGGCGTTGGTGTTGCCCGAAATGATCGTCGGCATGATCGAGGCGTCGACCACACGAAGCCCGTCGACGCCGTGGACCCGCAGCCGCGCATCGACCACCGCGCCATTGTCGGATCCCATTTTGCAGGTGCCGACCGGATGGAAAATGGTGGCGCCGATCCGGCCGATGCCGGCGGACAATTCGTCATCGCTTTGATATCCCGGCCCCGGCGCAAACTCGACCGGCGCAAATCGACGCATCGCCGGCGCGGCGCAGACCTCGCGCATCGCCTTGACGCCGGCGACCGCGGTGGCGCGGTCGGCCGGTGTCGACAGGAAATTCAGCCGGATCGCCGGAGCGGCGAAAGGATCGTTCGATTTCAAGGTAATGCTGCCGCGGCTCTCCGGGTGCAGCAGGCAAATTCCGGCGGTGAAGCCGGGAAATCTGTGCGGCGGATCCCCCGTCGTATCGTAGGTCAGGGGATAGCAGACAAATTGCAGGTCGGGCGTTGCACGCGAGGCATCGCTTTTCACGAACGCCGTCACCAGCGCCGGCGGGATGGTCAACGGTCCGCGCCGATGCAGCAGATATTCAAGTCCCATCTTGACCCGACCGGCCAGACTCGAAGCCAGTTCGTTCAGCGTCACGGTGTTGCTGACCTTGTACATGGTGCGGACCGCCAGGTGATCCTGTAGATTGGCGCCGACGCCCGGCAGATGATGGACGACGCCAATGCCGTGGTCGCGGAGCGCAGCAGCATCGCCCACGCCCGAGAGCATCAGCAGATGCGGCGATCCGATCGCACCCGCCGCCAGAATCAGTTCGCGGTCCACCGCGATGCTGCCGTCCACGCCATTGCGGCAATAGTCGACGCCGACCGCACGCCGGCCTGCGAACCGGATCCGCTTGGCATGGGTGTTCGACAGCACGGTGAGATTCGAACGGCGTCGCGCCGGCTTCAGGAATGCCCGGGCCGTGCTCATCCGCCGGCCGTTCTTCTGGGTTACCTGAAAATACCCGACGCCTTCATTGTCGCCGGCGTTGAAATCCTGTGTCCGCGGAATACCGCTCTGCACCGCGGCCTCGCAGAAAGCATCCAGCACTTCCCACGACGCACGGAGGTCCTCGACGCGCAGCTCTCCACCCGCACCATGGGCTTCATTGGCGCCGCGCGCCTGATCTTCGGACTTGCGGAAATAAGGCAGGACGTCGTTCCACGCCCAGCCGACATTGCCCTGCTGTCGCCAGCCGTCATAGTCGGCGGCCTGCCCGCGAATATAGACCATGCCATTGATCGACGAGGTGCCCCCGAGCACGCGGCCGCGGGGATATTTGATGCTGCGGCCGTTGAGGCCGGCATCGGGCTCGGTACGGAAGCGCCAGTCGGTTCTGGGGTTGTCGAATGTGTAGAAATACCCGATCGGAATATGAATCCACGGATACCAGTCCGAGCCGCCGGCCTCGATCAGACACACCCTGATGGCCGGATCGGCCGACAACCGGTTGGCCAGGACGCAGCCGGCGGAGCCGGCGCCCACAATGACGTAGTCGAAATGCTCCACCGAACGCCGTCCATGCCCCACCGTTGCTCCCCTTGCGGCATCTTACCCGGCAACCGGCCTGCCCCTCCAAATGAATAAAATGAATGACGTCATGAGTTTACATTGCAGGTCCGGACCGGCATGCGTTCTTGCCGAGCCGCGCCAAGCCGGTTAAGCGAAGCCATGAGGAATCGTCTGCCATCCATGATGAGCCTGCGGGCTTTCGAGGCCGCGGCCCGCCATTTGAGCTTTACCCGCGCCGCGATCGAACTGAACCTGACGCAGACTGCGATTAGCCACCAGATCAAGAACCTGGAAGACCTGCTGCAGGTCAAGCTGTTCGTCCGCAACGCCAACATGATCGCGCTGACCGAGGTCGGCGAAGTCTATCTGCGCTCGGTGCGCGCCGCGATCATCGAGATTTCGGCGGCCACCGACCGCGCCACCGACCAGAGCGACGAGAACATGCTGACCGTGCAGTGCCTCGGCCTGTTCGCGATCAAGCGGCTATTGCCGCATCTGCATGATTTTCGCGCCCAGCACCCGTCCATTTCGCTGAAACTCCACACCATTCAGTCATTCGAGAACAATTTCCACCACGACTTCGACGTCGCGATCTGGCACGGCCTTGGTGAATGGACCGGCATGGCGAGCGAGCGGCTCGCCGACGAGGAAGTCTTTCCGGTGTGCAGCCCGCGGTTGCTCGCCGAAGCGCTCCCGCTCGTTGCGCCCGACAATCTCGGCCAGCACACCATCATCCGCACATCGTCGGTCATCTTGCGCGACGAATGGCCGTTCTGGCTGGAAACCGCCAAACTGAGCGAGATGAAATTCCAGTCGGAGATCACCTGCGACTACATGATCACGTCACTACAGGCGGCGATCGACGGCCTCGGCGTGACGCTCGGCCGCTCCGGCGTCGTTGGACCCGATCTGGCCGCCGGCCGCTTGGTCGAGCCTTTTTCGATCCGGGCGCGATCGATGTTCAGCTATCACGTGGTGTGGCCCGCTCGCTCCGGCGAGCAGCGCAAGATCCTGTTGTTCAAGAACTGGCTCATCAAGCGCGTTGGCGAAGCCTTGCAAGCCGACCTGCGCTGATCACCCCAGCCGGAACGGATCGCGCGGTTCTCCGGACAGCTCGACATAGACCGACTTGGTCTCGGTAAAGTCGCGAATGCTGTCCATGCCGTTCTCGCGGCCGAGGCCGCTTTCCTTGAAACCGCCGAACGGCGTTGCGAACGAGACCACGCGATAGGCATTGATCCAGACCGTGCCGGCGCGCAGGCGATGCGCGACCCGGTGCCCGCGGTGGATGTTCTGGGTCCAAACCGCGGCCGCGAGACCAAAACGGGTGTCGTTGGCGATCTCGACGGCGTGTTCCTCGTCGCGAAACTTGATCACGCTCAGAATCGGACCGAACACTTCCTCGCGCGCGATCCGCATCTGGTTATGGACGTCGCAGAAAATCGTCGGCTGCACGAACATGCCGCCGAGCTCCGGATCCAGCCCGCCGCCACAGGCCAGCCGCGCGCCGTCCTTTTTGGCGATGTCGATATATTCCAGCACCTTGCGCAATTGCGGTTCGTTGGCGACCGGGCCCATTTCGGTTTCGACATTCATCGGATCGCCGAGCCTGATCGATTTGGTCCGCTTGACCAGGCGCTCGACCAGTTCGTCGTGCACGCTTTCCTGCACCAGCAGGCGCGAGCCCGCCATGCAGGTCTGCCCGGTGGCGCCGAAGATGCCGGCAATGGCGCCGTTGGCCGCGACGTCGAGATTGGCATCGGCGAAGACGATGTTGGGCGACTTGCCGCCCAGCTCCAGTGAGACCCGGGTCAGGTTGCGCGCCGCGGAGGCGGCGATTGCCTTGCCGGTGGAGGTGGCGCCGGTGAACGCGATCTTGTCCACGTCCGGATGTTCGACCAGCGCGGCGCCGATCGCGCCTTGCCCAGTGACGACGTTGAACACGCCTTTGGGAAATCCAGCCTCCTCAATGCGCTTCGCCAGTTCCAGCGTCGAGACCGGCGTGTGCTCTGACGGCTTCACCACGAAGGTACAGCCGGCGGCGAGGCCGGGCGCCAGCTTGAACACCAGCAGCAGTCCGGGCGAATTCCACGGCGTGATCGCGCCGACCACGCCGACCGGCTCGCGGCGGGTGTAGATGAAGAAGTTCGGCCGGTCGGACGGTATGGTATCGCCCTGCAGCTTGTCGGCCATGCCGGCGTAGTAATAGAACCACTCCGGGATGTACTGCCACTGGCCGAGCATTTCGCGGTAGAGCTTGCCGTTGTCGCGCGACTCGCAGCGCGCCAAATCCTCGGCATCGCGCTTGATGATGTCGCCGAGCCGGCGCAGCAGCGCCGCGCGCTGGGTCGCCGTCATCTCGCTCCAGGGGCCGCGATCGAAGGCCGCGCGGGCCGCCGCGACCGCTTTGTCGATGTCGTCTTTGGTGCCGTCGGGCACCGTGGCCCAGGCCTTCCTCGAATAGGGGTTGAGGCTTTCCATGGTCTTGCCGTTCGACGCCGCGACCGACTGGCCGTCGATATACATCCCGAATGCCTGCAGCCCCGACGGCTGTTCCACTTTGTCGAGCATGGTTTCCTCCGAGATGGTTGCGATCCCGCGTGGGTTGATGTCAGACCGGCGCGATTTCCTGCTTCCAGGTATCGACGACGCCGTCCTTGCCCGCCTTGGCATTCGGGAACCGGTCGGAGACATCGAGGTTGAAGATACGCCTGGCGTTGAGCCCGAGAATATTGCGCTTCGACTGCTCGCTGAGGAACGGCAGGTCCCAGATCGTGCTCGGCAGATCCATGTCCCAATGCGGATAGTCCGAGGAATACAGCAACTGGCTGTCCGCCTTGATCATCTTGAAGGTGAGTTCGAGCGCTTCGTGGTTGTTCACCATCTCCATCGGCTGGGTGGTGTAGAACATGTCGCGCATGTATTCGCTCGGCAGCTTTTTCAGGGCCGGCGCTTCCGATGTCCGCATCCGGTAATCATTATCGAGGCGCTGCATCAGCCAGGGAATCCAGGCCAGCCCGGACTCGATCCAGATCACCTTCAGTTTCGGAAACCGCTCGGGCAGGCCGTTGACGATCCAGTTGGCGCAATGCACCGCGTTGAAGAAGGTGAAGCCGACCGCATGCGCGGTGATGAAGCGGTTGGTCATCGAGACCAGTTGGTCGTTCCAGTGATAGGAGGCGTGGAACGACAGCGGCAGCCCGAGTTCCTGGAGCAGCGCATAGGTCTTCATGAAGGCGTTGTCGTATACCGGCTTGTAGCGCGTCGAGACCACCATGAAGCCGATCACGCCGGGCTTGTGTCCGTATTCCTTGACCATCTGGTAGGTGGCTTCGGGGTCGTTGAACGGAAGATAGAGCATCGAGCGCACGCGCGGGTTCGACGGCAGCACGTTGTCGGTGAGCCATCTGTTGTAGGCGCGCGCCATTGCCACTTCGACTTCGGCCTGCGGATGCAGGCCCATGAACAGCATCGGCGTCGGGAACAGACAGGCATAGTCGACGCTTAGCGCATTCATCCAGCGCAGCGTCTGTTCGACCTCGCGCGGCTGGACGGTTTTCGGGATCGCCTCGTGCTTGCGCTCAAGATAGCGCGAGACGCGGCCGCCGACGTCCTGATAGCCGGGCTGGTCCATCAGCACCGCCGCCGGCCCTTTATAGGCGAAGGTATTGATGGCGACCTGCTTGATCACGGGATCCTCGATATATTCAAGGATTTCCGCGAAATTGTCGGTCTCGTAGTGATGACAGTCGACGTCGACGATCAGCACGTCGTCTAGCTTGCGCGCATCGGCCTGCCGCCGCGCATTGGCGAGATGTTCGCCGGTATGAAAACCTTCGATGGTACGATCGAAGTCCGGCGTGCTCGAACGATATTGCATAATCTGTCCTCTTGCTTATCGCGTGCCCGACCAGGACTGCCACATACCGAGCTCGAAGATTTCGAGGTTCGACGCCTTCATCAGCGCAGAGGTTGTGACCAGCACCGCGGTGGCGCTGACGCCACCGTCCGCGGCCAGCAGCGTCGGCCGCTGGCCCTCGTCGAATTTGGCGGCATAGACCTTGACCAGCGTGGTCATGAGCTGTTGCAGGGCCTCGTCCGGAACGGCACCGGCCTGCCCGGCGTCGATCCTGGCGTTCAGCGCGGCCACGAGCTGTGCGGCCAGTTCCCGCAAGCCGCGATCATTCATGGCCGTCGCATCTGGGGAGCGCGTAAGCGTAGCTTCAGACAACGACATAAATGGCTCCATCCCGCTCCACCGTCTGGAAGCGCTTGAGACCGTGCTTGCCGTCGCCGGCGCATTTTCCGGTCTCGATGTTGAATTCCCAGCCATGCCAGGGGCAGACGATGTGCAGATCCGTCTCGCTGAAGCGCATGCCCTGATAGGTCTTGTCGGCGGCGATGATTTCCTCGACGCGATGAATCAGCAGGCCGTCGCACACCGGACCGCCCTGATGCGGGCAGATGTTGAGGAACGCATGCAGCTTTCCCTTGGCGCGCACGACGCCGATCTGCTGTCCCTCGCATTCCACCATGTTGCGCGCTCCCTCCGGCATGTCTGCGGAGCGCGCCACGAAAAACTCGGTCATCGCCAATCCTTCAGGCTGTGTCGGCGCCGACATTTACGAGTTGAACCCAAGGGCACAATTGACGATTTTGGCGCGCGTCATGAACAGAATTGAGGGACCGAACGCGGCGCCGCGATGAGGTGCCTCATTCCGGTTCGATGCGCGCAGCCTTGATGACGGTGGTCCATTTCACCAGTTCGCTAGCCACATAGGCCTTGAACTCGTCGGTATCGCCCCAATAGGGTTCGATGCCCGAACTCTTGAGCTTCTCCAGCATTTCCGGCTTGGCGAGCCCGGCCTTCAGCGTGCGCGCCAGCGTCTGGACCACCTCAGGCGGCAGATTGGCCGGGCCGAACAGGCCCGCCCATGCCATCAGGTCGAAGCCGGGAATGACCGTCTCGTCGAGCGTCGGCACGTCGGGCAGGCTGGCACTGCGCGTCTTGCTGAGCACCGCCAGCGGGCGCATCTTCTTTTCGGCAAACTGCGGCAATGCGTTGTAGAGGTCGGGGATCATCATCGGAATATGTCCCGCGATCAGGTCGGTCACCGCCGCGGGATTGCTGCGGTAGGAGACGTGGACGATATCGATTCCGGCCTGGTTCTTGATCGCCTCGCCCGCGATGTAGCCGGTGCTGTTGCCGTGGCCGTAGGACAGTTTCCCCGGATTAGCCTTCGCATAGGCGACCAGTTCCTGGATGCTATTCACCTTCAATGTCGGGTTGACCACCACGACGGAGGGAAAGCTGCCGATCCGCGCGATCGCGGTGAAATCCCTGATCGGGTCGTAGGGCACCTTCTTGAACAGCGCGGGCGCCGCCGAATGCGTCGAGTTCGTCGTCAGCAGCAGCGTGTAGCCGTCGGGCTCGGCCCGCGCGACCGCCTGCGCCGCGATCAGTCCGCCCGCGCCGGCCTTGTTCTCGACCACGACCGGGCGTCCCAGCGCCTCCTGCAGGATTTGCCCGACGATGCGGGCGGTCGCGTCGGTCACGCTGCCGGCCGCGAACGGCGTCACGATGGTCACGGTCCGGGTCGGCCACGCCTCGGCCAGCACCGGCGAGACCGTTGCACCGACCAACCACAAGGCAGTGCCGACGGCCGCGATCCATTTGCGAGTTTCCACGTGCGTGTCGTCCCTGGTTTGTTTTTCATGCGGGAGGGCTGCCGCAAGCGAACGCTGCGGGCGGCTGCGGCGGGTAATCTATTACGTTGTCCAGCGTGCCGGGGCGAGACCGATCCCATCAAGCGAAATTCCCGTAATGCCCCATGAGTAAAATTCAGGGAGCCCGGGCAGCAAATGCGGGCGCTCCGGCCAAGCGGCTGCGACAAACCGCGCACGCAGTTTTGCTCATGGCCCATTTGAAAATTTCACACCGGCTCGCACCGCAGCGCCTTCGCGCGCAGGCTAGAACGACAGCGCCGTTCAAGAGCATCCAAGGGGAGAGATCAATGTCCAAGCGCTTGTTGGCGACCGCGTGCGCTATTTTGCTGTGCAGCAGCGCCGTCGCTCAGGAGAAGTCGACCGGGCCGATCAAGATCGGCGTCATCGCCGACATGTCCGGAATCTACCAGGGCAATTCCGGCAAGGGCGCGACGGTCGCGGTGCAGCTCGCGGTCGAGGACGTCGGCGGCAAGGTACTGGGCCGCCCGATCGAGGTGATGACGGCGGACCATCAGGACAAGCCCGACGTCGCCAGCGGCATTGCGCGACGCTGGTACGACCAGGAAGGCGTCAGCGCCATCGTCGACGTGGTGAGCTCCGGCACTTCGCTCGCCGTCGCCGCCGTCGCCAACGACCGGAAGCGGGTATTTCTCGCCAGCAACGCCGCCAGTTCGGCGTTCAACATGGACCAGTGCAATCCCTACACCGTGCAATGGCGCAGCGACACTTTCGCATCTGCCAAGGCGATCACCGAATCGACGCTAAAGGCCGGCGCCAAGAACTGGTTCGTGATCGCCGCCGACTATAATTTCGGTCATGCGCTCGAGCGCGAAATCACCCAGATCGTCACGGCTTCCGGCGGCAAGATGCTGGGGAGCGTCCGCCATCCGGTCGGCACGCCCGATTTCGCGTCCTATATCCTCTCGGCGCAGAACTCCGGAGCCGACGTCGTGGCGCTGGCGAATGCCGGCGACGACATGGTGAAGGCGCTCAAGACCGCCGACGAATTCGGATTATTGACTTCGCCGAAACAAAAGATGGTCAGCATGCTGGTGTTCATCACCGACGTACACGCGCTCGGTCTGAAGACGATCAAGGGTCTGGTGGTAGCCAGCGATTTCTACTGGGATATGGACGAAAAGACCCGGGCCTGGGCGGAGCGCTATTACAAAGTCATGGGATCGATGCCGACCATGACCCACGCGTCGGACTACTCGGCGACCTTGCAGTATCTCAAGGCCATGGAGCTTGCCAAAAGCGACAAGGCCGAAGACGTGCTCGCCATGATGCACAAGATGCCGATCGAGGATATGTACGCCCGCAAGGCGGTGCTCCGCGAGGACAACCTGCTCACCCACGATGTCCTCTTGCTTCAGGTGAAGACGCCGCAAGAGAGCAAGCGCCCGTGGGATTACTACAAGATCGTCGATACCATTCCGGGCGAGAAGGCGTTTCGTCCGATCGCCGACAGCAAGTGCCCGCTGGTAAAGAAATGAGGTTGAGCGACCGCCGGTATCGGATCACGATGCCGGCGGTCGCCCCCGATACGGACTGCCATGATCGTGAACGAGAACATTTCCGCCGAGGCCACCGCACCTTCCGGACTCGCGCAAAGCGAACGGGACGAAATCGATAACCGATCGGTTCGGGATGCCTGGAAATCTCTGGTTGGCGGTGTGCCCTTTCCGGCGGAGCAGCAGGTCGAGCGTGGCGAAGTGTTTTATTCCGCGCTCGATCTTGCGGAGATCATTGTCGGGCCGACGCGGCTGGCGGGCTGGCGCGTCAGCTTTACCTCGGAAGGCGGCCCGTATGCGGCCACCCTCATCGTTCGGGATCCGAAGTCGGATCTGCCCAGTGAATTCACGGCAACGCACCCCCGATCCCTGACGCTTGCGCTTACGTCGGTGGTTCGGGCCTGGGCGGAAAAGGACGATCCGTCTCGAGGTCGAAGCCCCGGCATTCGCGGGCCAGACTTTCCCGTATAGCCTTGCGGTTTGTCCAGATATGGACTATACTCATATTTGGACAAATCGGAGTGTACCGCGTGCCGACGCCCAAAAAGCACCTGTTCTCGGAGTCGGATAAGAGGCCGCAGCGGCTCAATAAGTCGCGATTTGCCCCGGCCAACCGACGGCGACTCAGTGCGCCGGCGCTGCGGACCTTCCTCGCCATCGCCGACCTCTGGGGACTGACGGAAGAACAACGCCTGCTGGTCCTCGGCTATCCTTCCCGGTCCACCTATCATAACTGGTGCAAACAGGCCCGGGAGCACGGCGCTTTCACATTCGACGTCGATGTTCTCACCCGGATTTCCACAGTGTTCGGCATCCACCAGGCGCTTGGAATTCTGTTTCCATCGGAGCGCGCGGCCGTGGAGTGGCTGCGCATGGGGCACAACGCCATTGTGTTCGGCGGGCGACCGCCGCTCGACCTCGTCACCAGCGGCTCGCAGGATGGGCTGCTGACGGTGCGTCGTTTTCTCGACGGTGCGCGTGGCGGGGTCTACATGCAGCCCAACAGCATCGATGAGGCGTTCACGCCTTACGACGATTCGGAAATCGTTTTTCGGTGAGCGACATTTTTTCACCCGCGCCGCGGCCGGCGCATCGCCTGATCCCCTCGCAGTTTCCGCCGATGGGACTGTTCGATACCGTCGCCACGGCGGCGGATCTGTCGGCGGTGATGGAACTCGTCGGCTGGACCAACGACCGCCTGGTTGCCGATCGCATCGATCGGTTGCCGCGGGACGAATGGGTCTATGGCGTACCAAATGCCAGCATCGTCATGGCTGCCTTCCTTCATGTCGCTCCGGGCGGAATGCGCTTCAACGGACCCGAGCTCGGCGCCTGGTACGCGGCCGACGACATCCGCACCGCAGCCGCGGAGGTCGGGCATCATCTGCGACGCGAAGCGGCCGCGCGAAACGTCGCCACCATGACCCGGACCTACCGGGCTTACACCGCCGTGCTGCTCGGCGAATATCTCGACATCAGAGGACAGCAAGCGGCCCGCGCCGACATCTACGGGAGTGACCGCTATGACGCCTCGCAGCAACTGGGCGAAGAAGTGCGTGCGTCGGGCGGCGCCGGGCTGATCTACGACAGCCTGCGGCGCCGGACCGGCGTCAACGTCGTCGCGCACCGGCCGCGCCACGTCACCGAAATCATGCAGACCGACCATTTCGAAATTGCGGTCGCATCGGCATCGCGCGCCATCGAGGTGCGAAAACTGTCGGCGTCAGGGGCTAAAAGGTGATTCTTGCCTGGTTCAGCCCAGCACAGGCAGCGTGACGATGTCGTACCCGTGGCTGATGCTGCGCTTCAGGACCGGATCCTGGATCTCGTAGTCGAAACGAGCCGCGGGGCGGATGCCGCCTTTGGCAGCAAACGTGCCGCAAAACATCGCGCAGCCGTCGGGCAACGTGGCCGTGCCGAAGCCGCGCTGGATCAGATCGGTGACCGGCAGCATCCCGCTCAGCGTGCCTTCCTGGTAAAGCACGCGTTCCCCATCGATGGTCGCCCAGGATCGCAGGATGACCTGGTCCCAGTGCCCTTCGATCTCAGCGAGATCCCACAGCACCGGCGCAACCGGCTTGTCGCACATCTGCTTCGAGACCGTGATGTTGTAGGTCTCGACCTTGCGGTCGGTGTGATCGGACCCTACTCCGACCAAGGTGCGGCCGCCCACCGCGAACAGCACGAACTCGACCTCGCCGCTGGAGTCGGTGCCGGTGCATTCAATACTGCCGGCGGTGGTGATCCGGCGCGCGGCGCAGCGATAATAGATCGGCGTCGAGGCCGGCGGCGCGATTCCGATCGCCGCCAGCTCGGCGATGTGCTTGTCGCGGGCCACCGGATCGCGGCCGGTCCAGCCGGCGATCACGGCCTGCATGACAGGCAAGGTCAGGGATGTCGTGGTGCCGTTTGCGGCCAGGGTGAATGCGATGTCGTTTGTCATGTCGGTTTCCGGCTCGACCTCAGGCGGGATCGAAATAGTGAATTTCCATCAAAAGGCAGCCCGCCACCGATTTGAACGGGCCGTGAAACGCGCCGGGCGGACGGCAGGCGTAGGTGTTCGGCTTGAACGATTCGCCGCCGTTGCCCTGCTCATCGTTGCCGACGATGAGATCGCCGGAAAACAGGAAAACCTCTTCCCAATATTCGTGAACGAACGGCTTGGTCGTGTAAACGCCGGGCTCGAAGCGCAGCAAACGGGTGCGGCTGCCACGCCTGTTCGCCTCGTCGAGGGCGCCCGACAGAATCTTCTGCTGGATGCCCGCCGGATAGCCCGCGGGTGTTTCCCATCCGGTCGACATGTCGATGGAGCGAAATTCGTCGTGCAGCTTGTTGATGGCCATTTTCAAGTTTCCTGAAGATTAGGCGACGGCGCGGGGTGAATCCGGATTGCTCTTGCTGGTCAATTCATCGGCCAGTTCGTAGCTCGACAGCATCTTGTCGAGCAACGCCGCCGCATTCTTCCAGTCATAGGTGCGGTAGGCGTGCCCCTTGGTGACAAAGGTCGCGCCGGCGAAGAACATCTCGTATTGCGAATGTCGCGAGGCGAATTCGGAGCCGACCGCGTCCCACGCGAGCTTGTAGAACTTCACCTTGTCGATGGCGCCGGCGGCGGGCGATTGCTGGGTCTTGCCGATCAACCTTGCGAGCTCCGGGTTGTTGAAGTCCTTGACCGAGGACGGCAGCATGATCATCCCGCCTCCGGCCAGTTCGCGCAAGGCATTGATGATCTTGGCATAGAGCTGCTGCGTCAGCGTCTGGGCGGCATAGAGCATCTGCCGGTCCGGCACGAAGTAGGCACCGCGCGGCTGGCCCTTGGTCTCCATCGCCACGACGAAGGCTTCCACCATGCTGACCTCGGCGGCGAGCTGGCCGAGCATTTCCCTGACCTGCGGGAAGCCGGCGATGCCGTTGGTATCGGCGATGCGATGGGCGATACCGGCCAGGAAGCGCAGCTTGACCGACAGCCGGATCATGGCCTGGTAGTTCTGGTAGACATGCGCCGGCGTGGCATGGAACTGCTTCTGGCACATCGCGATATCCTCGACGATGAACACCCGGTTCCAAGGCACCCTGACGTCGTCGAAATACAGCACCGCATCGTTCTCGTCGAAGCGGCTGGCCAGCGGATTGTCGAACACCGATCCTGCCGCGGCCTCGTAGGATTTGCGCGACAGGATTTTCAGGCCCTTGGTATTCATCGGGATCGCAAACGAGACCGCGTATTTCTCGTCACCGGGCTGCAGCGGCTGGATACAGGAGACGAACACCTCATTGGCCATGATGCCGCCGGTCGCCAGCATCTTGGCGCCTCGCACCGTGAGGCCTTCGGCATCGCGGGACACCACGCCCGCGGTGAGGAAGGGATCCGCCTGCTCGGCGGCACTCTTCGAGCGATCCGCCTGGGGATTGATGATCACGTAAGTGAGATAAAGATCGTTGTCGCGCGCATGGCGGTAATAGTCCGAGAGCGCTTTGGCGCGCTCGGCATCATAGGCCTCGAACACCTCGAGACCCATATACATGCCGGCGATACACGACGCGACGTGATCGGGCGCGCGCCCCATGAAGCCCGCATGCAGTTCGGTCCAGGCCTCGAGACCCTTGCGGCGCCTGACCAGCGCCTCGTGATCCCCCGGCAGCTCCCAGATCCGGTTGGCCCGCGTACCGCTATCGGTCTCGAACGTCATCAGGTCGCGGTTTTCCGGCGCGCTTTGAAAATCGAACATCCGGCCGATCGAAGCCACCGCACCGCGAAACGCAGGATGGGTGGTGACATCGGCAACCAGTTCGCCGTCGAGATAAACCTCGCGGCCGTCGCGCAGGCTCGCAATGTGCTCTGTACCGGTCTTGATCATGAAGGCCTCGGTTGTTGCTCGGCGGATCTAATAGTGCATGGGCAGCGGCCATTCCGGGCCGCGCTCGGCCCCGGCAAGGCTGCGATAGGCGCCGCGAAAGAATATCAGCGGTTCCTTATCAGGACGGGTGGAAAACTGCACCACCCGGCCGACGAAGATGACATGGTCGCCGCCGCCATATTGCGCATACGGCTCGCACTCGAAATGCGCGATCGCGCCGGCGAGCAGCGGCGCCGCCGCGTGGCCAAGTGTGTGCTCCACCGCCGCCCATTTGTCGGCGAGCGAACGGGCGAATTTGTCGGAGAGATGCTCCTGGTCGCGGCCGAGGATGTTGACGGCGTAGCCCTTGGCTCGCGTCATCGCGGCCAGGCTGAACGCCCGGCGATCGATCGAGAACAGGATCAGCGGAGGATCAACCGAGACCGAATTGAACGAACTCATGGTCAGCCCGATTGCGCTGCCGTCCGCGGCCTGCGCCGTGACGACGGCAACGCCGGTGGCAAATTGTCCGAGCCCCCGGCGGAAGGCGCGAGCATCCAGGTCTGAGGCTGCACCGGTCATAATCTCGCGATGTCGGCAAAATCTGGCAGCTGATAGTTGCCGGCCAGCCTGTCCACCAGGCCCGAGGCGCGATCCCAGTCGTAGGTGCGATAGCTGTGGCCGCGGGTGACGAATTGGGCGCCGGCGTAGAACATCTCGTATTGCAGATGTCGCGAGGCGAATTCCGAGCCGACCGCGTCCCAGGTCAGCTTCAGCAGCTTGACGCGCTGCTCGCCGGTCATCGCCGGCGATATCTGGGTCAGTGAAATGATCTCGGCCAGTTCCGGATTGGCGAAGTCCTGAACCGATGACGGTAGCATCAGCAGCGCGCCGCCGGCCAGTTCACGGATCGTGCTGATGATCTGCGGATACATCTCCTGCGATTGCACCTGCGCCGCATAGAGCAGATGCTTGTTGGGCAGGAAGTATTCGCCGCGCATGGCGCCGCCGGCCTCCATGCCCAGCACCATCCCCTCGATCAGCGCGGCCTGCGAGGCGAGCTTGCCGAGCGTCTCGGTCACCGGCGGAAAGTTGATGGTGCCGATGGTCAGGGCGATGCCGCGCGCCAGCCCGACCAGAAACCGCAGCTTGACCGAGAGCCGGATCTGCGCCTGGTAATTCTGATAGACGTGCGCCGGCGTATCATGAAGCTGGGCGCGGCACATGTCGGTGTTGCGCAACAAAAACACCCGCTCCCACGGCACCTTGACGTCGTCGAAGAACACCAGCGCGTCGTTCTCGTCATAGCGATAGGCCAGCGGATTATCGTATTCATTGACCGCGCTCGCCTCGAATGATTTTCGCGACAGCATCTTCAGTCCCCTGGTGCCCATCGGCAACGCGCAGGAGAACGCCAGATGCTCCTCACCCGGCCGCAACGGCTGGCCGGATCCGACAAACAGCTCATTGGCCATGATCGCGCTGGTGGCGAACAACTTGGCACCGCGAATCGTGATGCCGGACGCATCCTCGTCGACGATGCGCGCCACCATGTCCTCCGCGCCCTTGCCCTGGCTGCCGAATGCCTTGGAGCGGTCGCCCTGAACGTTGTTGATCACATAGGTCAGAAACAGGTCGTTTCTGCGGGCATAGTCGTACCACTCGCGGAACGCATGGCCGCGCTTGGCATCGTAATTGTCGAATACCTCGATGCCCATCATCATGCCCGACATCGAGGATGCGACATGATCGGGCGAACGGCCGAGGAAGCCGCCCGACAACTCGGCCCACTCGACCAGCGCCTTGCGGCGCTCGACCAGCTCGTTGTAACTGGTCGGCAATTGCCAGGCGCGGTTGATGCGATGGCCGCCGCCGACGTCGAAGGTCATCCGCTCGACATTGTCGGGATGCGCCTGATGATCGTACAGTGCGCCGGCCGACGCCACGGCGTGGCGGTAGGCGGGGTGGGTCGAGACATCGTCGACGGGCTTACCGTCGAGAAAAACCGCCCTGCCGTCGCGAACGCTGTCGATGTGCCGGGCGCCGTTCTTGACCGCATGGCCGGCGACGGGAGATGCCTCGGGTACCGCCATACTCATCCTCTATCCCCGTCTGGACACCGCCGATCCATCCACCAGACGTTGAAACACACGCGGTTGCCGGATCAGATAGCTATTATCCGAAGCTATTTTATCGTGAATGTCAAGACGACAATGCCGGCGGCGCGCACGACCGACACAAACATTGCATTTGCGATGCGGAGCGTTCAATCTCGCAACACCGTCATACAAAGGATGATCACGTGGCAAAATCAGCAGCGCGCGCTAACACCACCAAGCTTGTCGCCAGACGCATCGCACCTCGGGCCGCCCTCACCACCTCACGGCCGGAACTGCTGGTTGACGGCTCCGACCGGCAGTTTCGCCGCCTCGTCCACAGCCTGTTCGGATTCCTGGTGCGGCATCAAACACTGCGCGAAGGGCATGCCGCGGTCATCGGCCTCCCCGGCATAGAATACACCACGCTGATTTCGATCCGGCATCTGGCCGCGCTCGGCGACGTTCACGTCAAGGCCGTCGCCGATCATCTTCACCTCAGCGGCGCATTCGTCACCACCGTGACAAACAAGCTGGAAATCAAGGGCTTGATTGAAAAAGCGGCGCATCCGGTCGACCGCAGGCGGCTGTCGCTCACGGTCACCGCGCGCGGCGCGGAATTGCTCGAGCGTCTGGCGCCGACCCAGATGCAGGTCAATGACGTGCAATTCGGCTGCCTGAGCGCGCGGGATTTCCAGCAGCTGCTCGACGTGGTGCAGCGCCTGGTCGAATCGAGCGACCGCGCGATCTCGCTGCAGCGTTATCTGGCCGAGACCAACGTCCAGCCGATCTCGCCGGGGCTGCGCAATCCCACGACCTCCAAGCCGCGAAAACCCCGCAAGGCATGACGCCGGCGCGATTTTGCGCTGCCGCAAACTTAGTCGCCGTTGCCGCAAAAATAGCTTCGGAAGAGAACTAATCTACAAAGCTCCTAAATTTTCATTTGTCAAAGAGGCAGATTTATCGGACGATATTGCGCGCAATACCCGGCGGCGTTGCTGGCACGCCGCGTGCATTGCATGTTTTCCTGCACCGGCTGCGGCCAACCGCGGCCTTGGAGTCAACAGCAACGGAAAGAAGCCGATGTCGAGCGTCAAACCGAATTTTTCGCAGCTGCTGGGTCCGCTCACCGCTCTGGCACTACTATCGCTGGGAGCCGGCAACGCGTCGGCCCAAACCCGGGAGATCGAACTCGGCGCCGTGGTGCCGAGCAGCGGCCCGTTCGCCGAATGGGGCCGCAGCAATACCGTGACGCTGAAGATGCTGGAGAAACAAACTAATGATGCCGGCGGCATCAACGGCGCCAAGATCAAGATCACCATTCTCGACGACGGCGCCAAGCCGGCGCAGGCCGCCAGTTCGCTGCGCAAGCTCGCGGGTGACGAAAAGGTTCTGGCGATTGCAGGCCCGCTGACCAGCAGCGCCGCCGAGGTGACTTTTCCGGTCGCCAACGAAATGAAGCTGGTCGCGACCTCGCAGGCGTCCTCGAAACCCGGCGTTGCCAAGCTGAACCGCCCCTGGGCGTTCCGCAACACCATCGACGAAGGCGTGCTCGCCAAGACCACCGTTCCCTATTTCAAGAAGGCCTTCAATATCACCAGCGTCGGCATCATCTTCGACGCCAAGGACGCCACGGCCGCCACCGTCGGTAAGGCGATCATGCCCGCCGCGCTCAAGGCGAATGACATCACCCTCGTCAACGAGGCCGACCCGCTGTCGTTCAATACCGGCGATCTCGACGTCAGTGCCCAGGTCACGAAGCTGAAGTCGCTGAACCCTGACGGCGTGGTGGTCAGCGCGGACTACAGCCAGGCCATCACGGTGATTCGCGAGATGAAACGCCAGGGCCTGATCAAGCCGGTGATCGGCGCGACCCAGTTGATCTCGTCGGCGATCCTGAAAGCCGCGCCGGAAATTCCGATCATTGCGCCCGCCACCTTCTTCGCCACCATGAAGGGGGAAGCCGGCGAGAAGTTCGTCGCCGGCTTGCAGCCGCTGCTCCGCAAGGAAACCGGCCTGCCTCCGGAGATCGAGCCGAGCATGTATGACGCCAATATCTACGAGATCGTCAGCATGTATATCGACGCGATCAAGAAAACCGGCGTCACCGGCAAGCCGGAAGACCTCGAAGCCGACCGCACCAAGATCCGCGATCATCTCGCCAAGCTGGAAGGCTTTCAGGGCCTGGGGGGTCCGATCGGCTTCAACGACGACGGCGACGCGATCAAGGCGTTCTACGTGCTGCAGGGCCAGAACGGCGCCTGGGACACCAAGGTCCGAGGTTGCAGTTCGGCGCCCAATCACGCCGGCTGCTGATATCCTGCTCTCCAGCTCTGCGGCCGGGATATCTCCCGGCCGCCTGTTTGTGACGCTCACCCGATCGATCGATTGAAACCTTCATGCTGTTGCAGCAACTCGTCAACGGCCTCACCCTCGGAGCGATCTATACGCTGCTGGCGCTTTCGTTTTCGATCGTGATGGGCATTCTGGGCATCCTCAATCTGGCGATCGCCGAATTGTTCATGATCGGCGGCTATTTCGGCTTTACGCTGATCGCCGCGAACTTTCCCCTTCCGGTCGCCGTGCTCGGCGGCATGGCGGGGTCGGCAGTGGTCGCCATTTTCATCGAAAAGGTCGGCTACCAGCCGTTGCGCGGTGCCCCGGTGGTGACGCCGATGCTCAGCACACTGGGCTTCTCGATCATCCTGCAGAACATCGCGACGAATTTCTGGGGGTCCGACCCCCTGCAACTGCCCGACCGGTATCTCGGCCGACAATATGAGCTGGGGCCGATCAGTATCGGCGAAATGCAGCTGATTGTTGTCGGCGCCACCGTCGTGCTGGTCGCGGCCGTCGCCTATACCGTGCAGCGAACCTCGATCGGGCGCGCGTTACGCGCGGTCGCGGAGAACCGCGAGGTGTCGCGGCTGCTCGGCGTCTCCGCCGACCGGCTGACCATGTTCGCTTTCGCGTTGTCGGGGGCGCTTGCCGGCACCGCCGGCGTGCTGATTGCGCTGCATTATGGCGCCATCACGCCCTACCTTGGCGTCGAGATCGGGCTGAAGGCCATTGCGGTCATGGTGATCGGCGGCACCACCAGGATCTGGGGCGCGCTGCTGGCGGGCCCCCTGATCGGCGTCGCCGAAGTGCTCACCGTTGCCTATGGCGGCTCGCAGGTCCGCGACTTCGTCGTGTACGGATTCATGATCGTCATCCTGCTGCTGCGCCCGCAAGGCCTGCTCGGCGGCGCGCGTTCGGACCAGGGACAACGGGTCTGATGTCGACCTATTATGCAAGCCTGTTTGCTGAAGCCGGCATCCTGCTGCTGGGAGCGCTCAGCGTCTATATCATTCTGGCCACCGGTCAGTTGTCGCTCGGCAACGCCGCCTTCATGGCCATCGGCGCCTACCTGACGTCGTATCTCACCGTCAACGCCGGGGTGCCGATCACGCCGGCGCTGGTCATCGCCGCCGTCACCGCCGGCCTCGTTGGCGTGATCGTCGGCTTTCCGGCGCTGCGGCTCAAAGGCATCTATCTGGCGATGGCGACCCTCGGCTTCGGCGAGATGATGCGCAGCTTCTTC
>JAQGJF010000067.1 GCA_028290765.1 Tardiphaga sp. | reverse complement strand
CGCCTCGCCGGGCGCGCGCATGAACAGCGGCGTGCCGGTGTCGATCCGCACCGCCTCATGCGAGGTGGCGATGTTGGGACTGGCATACAGCGTGTGCGATGCGTCGGCGGCCGGCTCGTAGAAATCGTCAAAGCTGCTGGTGACCGTCTTGGCGTGATGATCGAGCGCGGTCAAAAGGCCGGCGCCATCGACGCCGATCCGAAGTTTTTGGCGGGTCGGCGCACGATGGCCGACCGGACCGTACATGTGCTCACGGCGCAGCACGAGTTTGACAGGCCTGCCGACCAGCCGGGCCGCCAGGATGCCGAGCAGTTGCGGCCCCGAGATAAAACCCTTGGAGCCAAAACCGCCGCCCAGAAAGGGGCTGCGGATATGAATGTTTTCCGGGGCGATGCCGAACAATCCGGCGACCCGCCCCACGGCCATGGCGAGGCCCTGGCTCGGCGTATCGATCGACAGCCGGTCGCCGTCCCACGCCGCCACGATGGCGTGCGGCTCCATCGCATTGTGGTACTGGGCCGGCGTCTCGTAGGTCGCCTCAACGCGCGTCGATGCGGCCGCGAGTCCGGCCTCGACATCGCCATGTCGTACCTGCGATGGATTGCCGATGCCGACCACGGGCGGCACGAAACTTTGATCGGCGTCGAGACCGACGCGGGCCGGCTGCGTCTCGTAGCGTGGCGACAGCAGCGCCGCGCCCTCGGTTGCGGCCTCCAGCGTTTGCGCGATTACCACCGCGATCGACTGGTTGGCATAACGCACCCGGTCGTTCTGCAAGAGATCGAGCCGGAACATGAATGGGTTGGTCTTGGCGTCCGGATCGTCCGCCAGCGTCGGCCGGTTCGCAGGGGTCATGACCTCGACGACCCCCGGGTGGCGCTTGGCGGCTTCCACGTCAAGGAAGCTGACGCGGCCGCGCGCGATCGTGCTGACCGCCAGCACGGCGTGCAGCATGCCGGGCGGATGGTTGTCCGCGGCGTAGCGGGCTTGGCCGGTGACTTTCAAAATGCCGTCGCGGCGGGTCAGCGGCTGGCCGATGCTGGAGCCGTGGCGGAGATGGGCGGGATTTCGGCTAAGGCTGATCTCAGGCATCGATGAGCACTCCGGCAACAGATGAAAACGGCGAGGCGGGCAGGGCGGCGACGCGCGGCGGCGTTCCCACCGTTGCGGACATCAGCGCGCGCGTCAGGATCCGCCGCGCCAGTTCGATCTTGAAGGCGTTGTCGCCGGAGGGTTTGGCGTCGGCCAGCGCCGCCGCCGCGGCGCGGCGATAGAGATCGGGACCGGGCACAGCACCGGCCAGGATCTGCTCGGCGGCGCGGACGCGCCAGGGTCTGGCCGCCACGCCGCCGAGCGCCAGCCGCGCCTCCACGATCCGGTCGCCGTCGGCACGCAGCATCGCCGCGGCCGAGACCACCGCGAAGGCGTAGGAGGTGCGTTCGCGAAGTTTCAAATAGCGCGCATGCGCGGCGAAGCCGCGCGCCGCGCCGGGCAGCCGCAGGGCGACGATCAGGTCGCCCGGCTCCAGCGCGCTGTCGCGCTCCGGCGTCTCGCCGGGCAGGCGGTGCAATTCCTCGAGCGCGATCTCGCGCCGGCCGTTCCGACCTTCGATCTCGACCACGGCGTCGAGCGCGACCAGCGGCACACAGAAATCCGACGGGTGGGTGGCGATGCAGTTCTCGCTCCAGCCGAGCACGGCATGCAGGCGATTGTCGCCGCCGCGGGCGTCGCAACCGGTGCCTGGCTCGCGCTTGTTGCAGGCGCTGGCGGTATCGTAGAAATAGCCGCATCGCGTCCGCTGCAGCAGATTGCCGCCGACGGTGGCGGCATTGCGCAGTTGCGCCGACGCGCCGGACAGCAGCGCCTCGGCCACCGCGGGATAGGATGTTGCGAACGCGCTGTCGTGGGCAAGATCGGCATTGCGAACCAGCGCGCCGATCCGGACGCCGCCATCGGCCAGGTGCTCGATACGATCGAGTCCCGGCAGCTTGGTGACGTCGACCAGGCGGTTCGGGTGAACGATGCCGCCCTTCATCAGGTCGAGCAGATTGGTGCCGGAGGCCAGATAGGCGGCGCCTGGTTGGGCGGCGGCGGCCACGGCGTCCGCGACGGTTGTGGGTTTTACATAATCGAAATTGTTCATGCCGCGCGCTCCTGCTTGGTCCCGGCGAGGGTCTTGTGGGCCTCGAGCACGGCGTCGGTGATGCCGGCATAGGCGGCGCAGCGGCAGAGATTGCCACTCATGCCTTCGCGGATGCGCTCGGGATCGTCGCCGGCCTGGGCTTCCTGGATCAGGCCGATCGCGCTCATGATCTGGCCCGGCGTGCAGAAGCCGCACTGGAAGCCGTCATGCGCGATGAACGCGGCCTGCACCGGATGCAGCTGGTCGCCGCGCGCCACGCCCTCGATGGTGACGATGTCGGCGCCGTCATGGCTCACCGCCAGCGCCAGGCAGGAATTGACCCGCCGCCCATCGATCAGCACCGTGCAGGCGCCGCATTGGCCGCGGTCGCAGCCCTTCTTGGTTCCGGTCAGGTCGAGCCGCTCGCGCAGCAGGTCCAGCACGGTGACGCGGGGATCGTCGAGTTCGACCTCCCGCCGCACGCCGTTAATGGTGAGTGCAATGGAGAAGCTCATGCCGTGCTCCGATCATGCTACAATTGTCACAATGGGACCGCCGCCGGCGGCTTGCGCGACGGCGGTTCCCGGTCCTGGTGTGAATCGGCATATACGGAGGCACCCTCCGCTTTTCAATACGGATGCCTAAATAAGTCAGATGGCAGATCAAACCATTGAAACGGCTCGAAAACCTCGCGCGGACGCGGTCCGCAACCGCGAGCGCGTGCTGGAGGCCGCCAAAATCGTCTTCAACGCCGGAGGCCCGGAGGCGAGCCTCGAAGCCGTGGCCAAGCGCGCCGGTGTCGGCATTGGTACGCTATACCGGCACTTCCCAACCCGGGAATCACTTTTTGAGGCGGTCTATCGCCGCGAGGTGCAGCAGCTCGGCGATCTCGCCGAAGCGCTGAAGAACGACGCCGCGCCGGTCGATGCGCTCAGGCGCTGGCTGCACGCCACCGTCGAACTGGTCGCCACCAAGAAGGGTATGATGGCTGCGCTGGCACTGGTCGCACACAGCCCGTCGGAACTCTATGCCTTCAGCTTCGATCGCCTGACCAAAGCCGTCGGCGCCCTGCTCGATCGCGCCGTCGCGGCCGGCGAGATCCGCGCCGATCTCAGCCCGGAAGACGTCCTGCGGGCGCTGATCGGCATGTCCTACATGCACGATCAGCCGGGCTGGCAGGACAGCGTGATGCGGCTGATCGATGTGTTCGTGGATGGGCTGCGGGTGCACGACAAGGGCGAGAAGCGGACGACGCGGCCGGCGCATGGCAAGGGCGCGACGGCAAAAACAAAGCGAACGCCGCGACCGCGATTCGGCCAGGGCCGCAACTCGAAAGTGTGACGCGCCCCGTACAACAAGCCTCATGCTGATGGCGATGTCCGGTAAGTGCTGCCAAGAATCCAATAGAGGCGAAAGAATCCGTCACCGAGGCAGCCTGAGTTGAAGGCTACCTTCCACTGACCATCCCGAGAATCGTGCGAGCGAGATCAACGGTTGATTCCACCAACTGATCCGCCCCGGCGCTTTCTAGTTCTTCCCGGCTACCATAACCCCAGAGCACCCCGAGACCGCGCATTCCAACTGCATGGGCCCCGGAGATGTCGTGGCGGCGGTCCCCGACCATCAGACTGCGCGTGGGTGCGATGTCGTGCCGGGATAAAATATGGGCGAGCAGTTCAGGCTTGTGATCAAGTTCGCCTCCCGGCACCGATCCGTGGATGCCGTCGAAGTATGGTGCAAACTCCAGGTGCTCCAGAATGCGGCGCGCGAAGATCGCTCGTTTTGACGTTGCCAGATAGATCCGCAATCCGGCTTGCCGCAGCTCCTTGAGAGAATTTCCAATTCCCGGATAGGGCTCGGATCCGAGAAGTCCGATCTCGCCATAGTGCTGACGATAGGCCGCCACGGCCTCACCGATCCTGTCGTCCCCGTACGGCTGCAGCAGAACATGCAGCATATCTTCGAGCGGCGGCCCGATGGCGCACTTGATGTCCAGAGTTTCGTCCGGTTCATGTCCGAGGGCGCGCAGAGCCGCCCGGCAGCTTGCTAAAATGCCGGGCTGCGAGTCGATCAAGGTGCCATCGAGATCCAGAAGAACGGAGCAGGTTGGTAGCATCGCTGGAGCATAGTAACCGCAGGCAAACTAGTAAATGTTCGTCGGATGCGAAGTCTCTTGTCGGGGCGGTTGTGGCGCAAAGCGGTCATTCGGTAAATTTGCGATGCCGGTTAAGTGCCACGAAGTGCCTTCCTTTC